>NZ_RZPF01001230.1:0-879 GCF_004022735.1 Mesorhizobium sp. M7A.F.Ca.AU.001.01.1.1 | reverse complement strand
GTCTTCCTGACCTGGCTCAGGCTGAAGCGGCGCAAGATCTTCACCAACATGGACGGCATCGAGTGGCGTCGCCCCAAATGGGGGATGGCGGCGCGAACCTGGTTCTGGCTCAACGAATGGATCGGCGCTTGGGCCTCGCATCGGCTGGTCGCCGATCATCCCGCCATCGCCGATCACCTGGCGACGCGCCGGCCGCGCAGCGCCATCGCCACCATCGCCTATGGCGCCGATCCGGTGGCATCAGCGCCCGAGGCGCCGGTCCGGGCGCTCGGCCTCGAGCCCGGGCGTTATCTCATCTCGATCGCGCGCATCGAACCCGACAACAACATCCTGCCGATTGTCGAATCCTTTTGCTCCACCAAGCGCGACATGAAGCTGGTGGTGCTGGGAACGCTGTCCGACGACATCCCCTACCATGCCGCCATCCGCAAGGCGGCGAACGGCTCGGTGGTCCTGCCGGGCGCCATTTACGACCAGGCAACGGTGAAGGCCCTGCGCTTCCACGCCCGCGCCTATCTGCACGGCCACACGGTGGGCGGCACCAACCCGTCGCTGGTCGAGGCGCTGGCGGCCGGCAACATGGTGATCGCGCATGACAATCCCTACAACAGGTGGACCGCAGGGGCTGCGGCGATCTACTTCACCGACAAGAACAGTTGCGCCGAGCGGATGCAGCAGGCGCTGGACGATGATGCCCTGGTCAAGGCCTGCGGCGTTGCCGCGAGGGCGCGGGCCCGCGAAGCCTTTCGCTGGGACGATGTCCTGCTCGCCTATGAAAACGAGGCCTATCATCTGCTCGGCATGACCGCCGCCAAGACCACTGCGATGGATCACGCATCGCCAGGAACCGTATGATAGGCTGGTCGCGCCGGCGGGTGC
>NZ_RZPF01001229.1:0-883 GCF_004022735.1 Mesorhizobium sp. M7A.F.Ca.AU.001.01.1.1 | reverse complement strand
CACCGGCACCGCCGCCGCCGCCGCCGCCGCCAACGATACGACCGCCGCTGTTGGCGAGAGAAGCATCGTCTACGGATGAGGCGACGCCATTGCCGCCATTGCCGCCGACACCTCCGTTGCTGCCGCCGCCACCGCCACCGCCTCCCGTGATGAAGCCGCCATCGTTGATCAGGGTGGCAGCGGAACTGCCGACGCCACCGTCGGCACCGTCGACGCGGACGGTTCCGCCGGAACCGCCGGAACCGGCCACACTGCCATTGCTGCCGCTGCTGCCGCCGTCGCCCAAAACTCCCCCGGTGCCGCCGGTTCCGGCTGCGCCTGCGCCGCTCCCGCCACCACCCTGGCCGCCGCCCCGGCCCGCGGAGTTGGTCGCGCCATGTCCGCCAGCACCGTCGGCCATGGCGGGGCTCCAGGCCAGGGGGGCCAGGAGGCAGGTCGCGAGAGCGGTCGAGCGCAGCAGGCTTCGCTTCGAGACGATGGCAATTCCTGTCAAGGCCAAGCTCCCCAGATCAGCACCGACGCAGTCGTGCATGTCCCCGGGCATAGCACCCGAGACCAAGGCCGGATATCGTTGAAACTAGCTATGCCCGCCGCGCCGGGATCGGCCGGTCAGGCCGCGGGCACATGCAAGGCCAGCACGGTTTCGCCGCGCCGCGACCGCGTGTCGAGCGTACCGCCCAGCCGTCCGGCCCGTGCCCGCATCGAGCGCAGGCCGGTGCCCGGGACGGGCGCTTGCGAGGCGGCATCGAAGCCGACGCCATTGTCGTTTATGGCCAGGCTCAGCGTCTCGCCGCGCCGGTGCAGGTCGATGACGACGCGGCTTGCCTGGCTGTGCTTGAGCACGTTGGTCAGGCCTTCCTGCAGGATGCGGACGAGATCGAGG
>NZ_RZPF01001228.1:0-884 GCF_004022735.1 Mesorhizobium sp. M7A.F.Ca.AU.001.01.1.1 | reverse complement strand
CACGATGGTGGCGGCCATGGTGGCGTCGGGCACTAAATTCATTCCGCAGCCTCCGATCCCCTGGCATAGCGCGCCAGCCGCTCATTGAGCGTGCCGGTGTGCAGTTCGAACATGTGGTTGTCTTCGTCGTAGAAATAGATCGAGCGGCCTTCACCCTCGACGCGCGGGCGCGGCGGGCGCATGTCGAGGCCGAGCCTGCCGATGCGCTCGGCATAGCGGTCGAAATCGGCGTCATCGATCTTGAAGGCGATGTGGTTGTAGCTGCGCTCCGGCAAGGGTTCGCCCTCCATGATGGCGACCCAGATGTCACCGATCAGGAAGAATTTTTCGGGCGACAGCGAGAACTGCCTGGCGTCGCTGACATAGACTTCGCGTGCGTCGAATACGCCCTCGAGGATTTCGGTCATCCGCTCGAGATCGCGGACGATGAAGGTCATGTGGGAAAGGCCCTCGATCATTCCGCGGCCTCCCGCTTCTCTTCGACCTTCACGGGGTTTTGGCGGGCGTCATATTCGGCACGCATGCGGCGCACGAGATCGAGTTCGGCCTGGAAATCGACATAGTGCGGCAGCTTCAGATGCTCGACGAAGCCGGTCGCCTGGACATTGTCGGAGTGCGAGATGACGAACTCCTCGTCCTGGGCCGCGGCGACGACATCCTCGCCGAGCTCCTTCGCGCGCAGCGCCCGGTCGCAGAGTGCCACGGCCATCGCCTTGCGTTCGCTCTGGCCGAAGACCAGGCCGTAGCCGCGGGTGAATTGCGGCGGCGCCTTGGCCGAGCCTTTGAACTGGTTGACCATCTGGCATTCGGTGACGCGGACAGTGCCGAGCGGCACCGAGAAGGGCAGTTCGGGCACGTCGAGCTCCAACTCGACTTCGCCGATG
>NZ_RZPF01001227.1:0-885 GCF_004022735.1 Mesorhizobium sp. M7A.F.Ca.AU.001.01.1.1 | reverse complement strand
GCGCAGCACACGCGCCGAAAGCGCCATCTCGAAACGGACGAGTTCTTTCAGTTGCGCATTGGCATCGGTCGTCGATGCGCCGGCAGCGGGCACTTCGACCGTATAGTCGGCGGGCGTGAGGCCATAGCTTGAAGCCTCGCCAAGCACCCGCACCGCATCCTGCGCACGGCTGTTGAGGCTGGTTCCGCTTATCCAGATGAAATCCGGATTGGCCGAGTAGTACGCGATCAGCGCCTTGGCGATGTCGGGCTCGGCTAAGAATTCGTAGTCGCCCAAGCTGGCAACCGCATCACGAAACGCGGCACCCGTAGCCGACGGGACGAAGGCGGCGTCCTGCGGTGTCGCCTGCGCCGGCGTCGCGGCCAATGCCGAGAAGTCGACGCGAACCAGCCGGTCGGCCTTGTAGGTGTAGTAGGACGGGCTGCTGATCTTCACATTGCCGCCGCCGCCACCGGACACTTTCGGCTTTGGCTTGTTCTTCGGTGGCGGGGGCGGAAACTCGCCTTTCGGCGCATGCCTGACGCCGCCGCCGAAAAGCATGTCGAAGAGCCCCTGCGCGCCTGCCTGGGGTACACCGAAAGCCAGCGTCGCCGTGATTGCCATCAGCGGCATCACGGTTGCTTTGTTTCCGAGGAATTTCATGAATCACCCGCTCCGGCCGCAACCGGTTCCCGTTCCGCACGCTCGATCGTCCCGCTCACCGCATGGCGGATGTAAGGCGCGACTATACTGATTCATACCGATTTCGTTAAGCTTTCATAAATTTTGGAAAGCCTGTTGCAGAACGGTTTCACAAGATCGTGACGGCTGGAGCGGAGGGTGGTTCCGCCCCAGCCGGAAATCCCCGCGGGATCAGGCGTTGGCGCCGCCGTCGATGGTCAGGGC
>NZ_RZPF01001226.1:0-887 GCF_004022735.1 Mesorhizobium sp. M7A.F.Ca.AU.001.01.1.1 | reverse complement strand
GGTTTCTTTGTGTCAGGTCCGTGAACGAGCGTTAATGCTGCATTGCACAATTTGCATTGCTGCCATGCAGCCATAGCGCTTTTAAATCGATATGGGTCCGCCTATTTATAGTTCGTACACAAACGGAATGATCCGCAAGAAAGACGAAACGAGATCTACCATGAACCTGATCCGCAACTACCGCAACTGGCGCCGCTACAGGGACACCGTGTCCGAGCTGAGCCGCCTGAGCAACCGTGAACTGACCGACCTCGGCATCAGCCGCAGCGACATTCCTTACGTCGCTCGCAAGGCGGTCTAATTCTTCGGACCGCGAATGGTCCGAACCAGTTTTGAAAAAGAGAACGACAATGAACCTGATCCGCAACTATCGTAACTGGCGCGTTTATCGCGAGACGGTTACCGAGCTGGGTCGCCTTTCGAACCGCCAGCTGCATGATCTCGGAATCGTCCGCGACGAAATCAAGATCATCGCCCGCCAGGCGATCTAGACAGAATTTCGCCAGGGTCGACCTCCTCCCCGACCTTGACGAATACGGTCACCCCTTACCTCCTCCCAAGGGTTGACCACCAAAACGGCGCCCGCCGCACCTCCTCCCGCGGCGGGCGTTGTTTCCCGGCAAATCGAATTTTGCCCCAAAGGTTTCGCTCCTTTTCAAACAGCGAAAGAGTTTTCGTCAAAGCCGACCTCCTCCCCGGCGATGACGAATCGGCCCGACCTTCACCTCCTCCCGAGGGTCGACCCGAAAAACGACACCCGCCGGACCTCCTCCCCCGGCGGGTGTTGTTGTTTTCACGAGGCGCTCCCCTCAGCAGCTGTTTGCCCCGCACCGCGCACGGCAATTGCAATCGCCGCACCAAGCGATTATTCCGGCGCTCATGAGCAA
>NZ_RZPF01001225.1:0-895 GCF_004022735.1 Mesorhizobium sp. M7A.F.Ca.AU.001.01.1.1 | reverse complement strand
TATCGAAACCGTCTCGCTGCACGGCCGGCCGCTCGACCTGATCCGGCCACTGCTGCAGCCAGGCGCGCGCATCCTGGCGCTGACCTCGGATGCAGAAGCCCCCGCGGCGATTGCCCGCCTGCTCGCGGAACTCGACTTCGGCGCATCGCGGCTGACGATCCTGGAGGCGTTGGGTGGGCCAAGCGAGACCCAGCGCTCGGTCCGCGCCGATGCCTTCGACCTCGAAAACCTCAATCCGCTCAACGTGCTGGCGGTCGAAGTTGAATCCGGTCCGGACGCGCGCGTGCTGCCGCTCACATCAGGCCTTGCCGATCACCTGTTCGACCATGACGGCCAGATCACCAAGCGCGAAATCCGCGCGATTACCCTGTCGGCGCTGGCGCCGCGGCGCGGCGAGTTGCTGTGGGACATCGGCGCCGGCTCCGGTTCCATCGGCATCGAATGGATGCTGGCCCACCCTTCGATGCGCACTTTTGCCATCGAGGCCGATCCGGTGCGCGCTGCCCGTATTGGCCACAACGCCGCCGCTTGTGGCGTTCCCGGCCTTGTCGTGGTCGAAGGCGCCGCGCCCAAGGCGCTAGCCAGACTGGATACGCCTGACGCGATCTTCATCGGCGGCGGCGGCAGCGACACCGGCGTCTTGAGCACAGCCATCAAGGTGCTTCGCTCGGGCGGCCGTCTCGTGGCAAACGCGGTGACGCTGGAGATGGAAGCCCTGCTTCTTGCCCAACATACGAAGCTCGGCGGCGATCTCACGCGGATAAACATCTCCCGGGCCTCGCCGGTCGGCTCGATGCCGGCCTGGCGGCCGGCCATGCCAGTGACGCAATGGAGCTGGATGAAGCCATGATGGTCGCAGGCATAGGCTGCCGAAAGGGCGTGGGCGTCGAAGAGG
>NZ_RZPF01001224.1:0-898 GCF_004022735.1 Mesorhizobium sp. M7A.F.Ca.AU.001.01.1.1 | reverse complement strand
TCATGGGCGAAAGCACGATCCTCGCCGGCACGGTCACGGAGGCGAAGGATAGGACAAGCACCGTCGCGACGCCGGTCGGGCCGGTCTCGCTGCCCGGCGCCTTGCCGGTCGGCTCTACCGTTGCGCTGGCCATACGGCCGGAGCATCTTGTCCTCGGCGAGGCGCGCGGCGGTGTCAGGCTTGGCACAGCCGAGGTGAGCGACGTGGTTTTCCAGGGCAGCTTCAAGCGCGTGCTCGCCGTTTCCGTCGAGGACCCTTCGCTCCACTTCATCGCCAAATTGCCCGCGACGGCGACCGTCCAGCCGGGCGACAGGGTCGCGATTTCCTGCGATACCGACCAGATCATCCTGCTGACGGACTGAACTTTCTGACGGATTGAAACATGGCAACGCTTGCGGTCATCGAGGCACCAGACTGGTACGAGACCATCCGCATGAGCGATGGCGTGACCTTGATCCACGAGCCTTGGATAAAACCGTTCTTCCGCTGCAACATGTGGCATGTGCGCGGCCGCGATCGTGACCTTCTGTTCGACACCGGGCTTGGCCATTTCAGCCTCAGGCGTCACGTGCCGTTGGTCAGCGAGCGCAAGCTGATTTGCGTCGCCAGCCACACGCATTTCGATCATATAGGCTGCCACCACGAATTTCCCGAACGGTGCGTGCACGCCGCCGAGGCCGGGATCCTCGCCGATCCGCGTAACGAGTGGACGGCAGCCGACACCTATGCGACCGACGAAATGTTCGATTGCCAGCCGCAAGGCTGGAACACGGCGCGCTACCGTATTCCGCCCGCACCGGCAGGCCGTTTGCTCAAGCATGGGGACGTCGTCGATCTCGGCGATCGTGCCTTCGAGGTGATCCACACGCCCGGCCATTCGCCCGGCGGCATCGCGCTC
>NZ_RZPF01001223.1:0-902 GCF_004022735.1 Mesorhizobium sp. M7A.F.Ca.AU.001.01.1.1 | reverse complement strand
ATCGGCGAGCACGCTGGCGTCCCTGCAGCTCAGCCATGACAAGGCGCTGCGCGATCTTTCCTTCACCGTGCTCAAGGCGCCATATGACGGCATCGTCGGCAACCGCTCGGTCGAGCAGGGCGACCTTGTCAGCCCCGGCCAGAAGCTCGCCGTCATCGTGCCGATGGACAAGCTCTACATCGTCGCCAACTTCAAGGAGACACAACTTGCCCGGCTGGTTCCCGGCGAGAAGGTCAGGATCTCGGTCGATGCGACCGACGGCCAGGACTTCGAGGGAACCGTTTCGTCGCTGGCGCCGGCTTCGGGTGCCGTGTTCTCGCTGCTGCCGCCCGAAAACGCCACCGGCAACTTCACCAAGGTCGTGCAGCGCGTTCCGGTCCGCATCGATGTGCCGGCCGATGCGCTGAAGAGCGGTAAGCTGCGCGCCGGCCTGAGCGTCGTCGTCGCCGTCGACAGCCGCACCGCCCCATCCGGGTCGGCGTCAGTGGCAGCGTCGAATTGAGCGGCGGCCGGGGAGCAATGCCATGGCAACCGCAACCCTGACAGCAGGAGCGCCGCCGGCGAGGCCGGCTGTGCCTGACACCATTTCGACGCGGCGCGTCATCGCCTTCCTGGCGATGGTGTTCGGCATGTTCATGGCCATCCTCGACATCCAGATCGTCTCCGCCTCGCTGTCGGAGATCCAGGCCGGCCTGAGCGCCAGCTCCGACGAAATTCCGTGGGTGCAGACCGCCTACCTGATCGCCGAAGTGGTGATGATCCCGCTGTCGGGCTTTCTCAGCCGGATGCTGTCGACGCGCGTGCTGTTCACCATCTCGGCGGCAGGCTTCACCGCGGCCAGTGCGCTGGCGGCGACCGCCACCAACATCGACCAGATGATCGTCTACCGCGCCGTCCAGGGC
>NZ_RZPF01001222.1:0-903 GCF_004022735.1 Mesorhizobium sp. M7A.F.Ca.AU.001.01.1.1 | reverse complement strand
GGCCAAGGCGCTGCAGGACCGTTCTTGCGACGGGGTTCATGTGCGTGGCGTTTCCTGGGCGGCAACCCTGCACTCGGAGCCAGCTGACCGGAGCCTCAAAACCATCGCGGCTCCGGCCCGCCATCTCATGCCGTGGCGATCCACCAGCGTTCGGCCATTTTCAGTCCATCGTTCTCCCAGTTGGGCGCCACATCACCGTGTGCGAGCTTTTTGGATTGGGCGCTGACGAAATTGTTGAAGACCAGCACGATGCTGCCGCCGTCATCGTGGGTTAGTTGCTGCATCTCGGCATACATCGCCGCTCGTTTGGCTTCGTCCGTCTCGGCGCGTGCCTGGACAAGCAATTCGTTGAAGTGGGGATTTTTCCAGAACGTTTCGTTCCAGCTGGAGTCCGCGGCAAAGGCTTGCGTGAACATCCAGTCGGCGGTTGCCCGACCGCTCCAATAGGAAGCGCACCAGGGTTTCTTCAGCCAGACATTGTCCCAATAAGCGTCCTCGGCCTCACGCACGACATTGACGTCGATGCCGCATTGGGCTGCCGTTTCGCGAATGAGCGAAGCCGCATCCACCGCCCCCGCAAAGGCGGCATCGGCCACCGAGAGGTCCACCTTCAGGTTCTCCATTCCGGCCTTTTTCAGGTAGTGCTTGGCTTTTTCCGGATCGAAGCTGTGTTGCGGTTGCGGATCCTTGGCGAATTTGATGGCCGGCGCGATCGGGTTGTCGTTGGCCACAGTGGCGTGGCCAAGAAAGATCTTGTCGACGATTTCTTGGCGATTGATCGCCCATTTCAATGCCATTCGCACGTCCGGATTATCAAACGGCGCCATCGTGACATTCATCGGCAAGGTATAGTGCCCGTAGCCAGTGACCTCGACGATTTCCACCTTGGGATTGCGTTTCAAC
>NZ_RZPF01001221.1:0-905 GCF_004022735.1 Mesorhizobium sp. M7A.F.Ca.AU.001.01.1.1 | reverse complement strand
CCCTTCATCGCCTGGCCGCCGAGGATCCGTCCTTCCGCGTCAAGACCGACGAGGAAAGCGGCCAGACAATCATTTCCGGCATGGGCGAACTCCACCTCGACATCATCGTCGACCGCATGCGTCGCGAGTTCAAGGTCGAGGCCAATGTCGGCGCACCGCAGGTGGCCTATCGCGAGACGATCACCCGCAAGCACGAGCAGGACTACACGCACAAGAAGCAGACCGGCGGTACCGGTCAGTTCGCTCGCGTCAAGATCCTGTTCGAGCCGAACCCCGATAGCAGCGAGTTCGAGTTCGATACCAAGATCGTCGGCGGCGCCGTGCCGAAGGAATACATCCCTGGTGTCGAAAAGGGCATCAACAGCGTCATGACCTCGGGTCCGTTCGCGGGCTTCCCGATGATCGGCGTCAAGGCGACCCTCATCGACGGCGCTTACCACGATGTCGACTCCAGCGTTCTGGCCTTCGAAATCGCCGGCCGCGCCTGCTTCCGTGAAGCAGCACCCAAGCTTGGCGTGCAGCTGCTCGAGCCGATCATGAAGGTCGAAGTCGTGACGCCGGAAGACTACGTCGGCAGCGTCATCGGCGATCTGAACGGTCGTCGTGGCCAGATCCAGGGTCAGGAAGCGCGTGGCGTCGCCGTTGTCATCAACGCGATGGTGCCGCTCGCCAACATGTTCAAGTATGTCGACAACCTGCGCTCGATGAGCCAGGGCCGTGCGGCCTACACGATGCAGTTCGATCACTACGAGCCGGTTCCGACCGCAGTGGCCCAGGAAGTCCAGAAGAAATACGCGTAAGGGTTCCTTAGCCACCGACGTCGCGTCCCTTGCGCGGTGCCGGATCTGAAGAGCGAATAACAATTTCCCCCAAGCGGGTAGAATAGACGGAGAACGATTATGGCC
>NZ_RZPF01000121.1:0-11433 GCF_004022735.1 Mesorhizobium sp. M7A.F.Ca.AU.001.01.1.1 | reverse complement strand
GGCCGCCTCGATCGGCGGCTCGGTTCTGCAGTCCCAGGCAACGAGCAGTGCCCGGGCCGGCATTGCGGAGGATTGTTATGGCTGAGCGGCGTTTCGTAGCCATGCGCCGGCTGGCCGGCGCGCTCGCACTTGCCGGCATGATCTTCGACAGCCCGCCTGCCTTGGCGCTGACAGCGCGGGATGCGTCGGCGGTCGTCGGCCTGATCGAGGCCTTGCAGCCCGAATTCGGTCAGTTCGCCTATGACGAGGAGATCGCCGCCGACTGGTACGAGCGCGATGCCGCGGACAAGGGCTTGATCGGCAGCGCCGGTTTCACCGCCGACAGCTGGAAGGTCGCGCTTGGAGAGACCATGCGCGGGTTCCTGGCGACGATGCCGGTCGCAGAACTCGATGCCATTTTCGCCAAGCTCAGAAATGCCATATCCGGCATGAGGGAGCTGACCGAGGCACAGAAGACGGAGACCATCGCCGCGATCGACGAAGAGGACGAAGGCTTGATGGCCTTGCGGGCCGAGGGTGACCCCTTCGCCGATGTCGTCAGGCCGCTGACGCCAAAAATCCGCAGCCTCATCCTCGGCCCGGCGATGGGGCAATAGGAGGTTGGGCAACAGGAAACGGGTGGCCGGAAAAGCAACTCCGGGCGGGAGCCTCGAGGCCGAACATCGCGATATTTTTCCAGCCACGGCACGTGCCGGGCGAGGCAGCCCGATCGCGATGCTGATCTGCCTGCTGGCCTCCGGCTGCAGCCAGACGGCCGCCAGCCCGCCGATCACGCCAGACCAGCATGCGCAATTGGCGGAGTTGGCGGCCGGCCCGGACTCGCCGGCAGGTCTTGGCGAGGCCCTGGCTGCAGTCGAGGCGACCAGGAAAATGCAGGACTGCCGGGCGCGTATGAACGAGACGGTCGGGCAGATGAAGACGATGGGCGCCGTCAATGGCGCGGTCGGCGTCGCCGGTCGCATGGCGGGTCCGGGGGGCAAGACAGCGGCAAAAATGGTGGCGGTCGGCACTGCCAGGGTCGTGCGCGGTAAGCTCAGCCACCAGATGCAATCGTGCTGAGACGATTGACGCGGTGCCTGGTCAGGCCGGCAGCGGCCGCTGTCCTTTCGCGGCGGCGGGCGTATCAGGCCTCGCCCCGGCATCTCGCGCGTGCGGCCCGATCGGCATGATTGCCGGAAATGGCGTCGCGCCAAAGGCAAACGTCCATTTGTAGCCGATCAGGCCATCCTCCGGCGTCGTGTGCTGGTCGTGATGGGCGAGCAGCTTGGCGCGGTCGGCGAGATCCTCCGCCTCGCGCCGCACCATTTCAGCCGTCTCCGGCCGCATCCGCCTGGAGAAGCTGACGAAGGTCGCTTCCTTGTCGATATGGGTGATGGCCCAGCCGATGAAATTCTTGTTGGTCATCTCGAACAGCGGCCTGAGCGGCCCTTCGAAGTTCCACTGGATCGGCGTCTCGACCAGCAGTCTCGCCGAGAGACCCCGTCCGAGCGCGATCAGGCCGAGTTCCTCGAGATCGCGCAGATAGAGGAACATCGAAGCCTCGCTCAGGCCTTGCGAGCGCATGATGCCTTCGGGCGTGAACTTTTCTGACAGCATGACGAAGATGAACAGCAGCGCCGGCCGGCTGGCGAGCTTGCGCTCGATCTCCGGCGCGATGTGGTTGACCGGCCCAGGCCCCCGGTTCATCGAGCCGAGCACGTTTTCCAGTTCGACACCGGCCGCAGCGCAAATCTCCATCAGCCGGTCGAGCTTGCAATTGCGCTCATGGAAGATACGCTTCACCGTCGGTTCGGAAACGCCCATGCGTTCGGCCAGCGCGCGATAGGTGACGCCCTTCGCCTTCAACGTCCGCTTCAGCGCCTGGAAGATCAGACCGTTCATTGGATGCACCTCTTGTCGCTAGTTTCGTATCGATATTCGATACTAGCGGCGTCAGGCCTTTCCGAAAAGTATCGAAAGCCATAGCTCTGCCTCGTCATCTCAGGAGAGCAGTCATGAACACCCTCATCACCTCAACCTTTATCGCCGTCATCGGCATTGCCGCAGTGCCCGCCGCGGAGGCCGGCGAACTCTGGCGCGCCACCGGGCTCGAACAGCCGGAATCGGCCCTGTTCGACGCCGCTGACAATCGCATCATCGTTTCCAACATATCAGGCAATCCCGGCGAGGCCGACGGCAACGGTTATCTCTCCGTGCTGTCGCTGGACGGCAAGACGGTCACCCAGCACTGGACCGACGGCATGGACGCACCCAAGGGCATGGCGATCTCGGGCGGCAAGCTCTATGTCGCCGACATCACGAAAGTCCGCGTCGTCGACCTCGCCAGCGGCAAGCTGGTCGCCAGCATCGCGGTGCCGAACGCGGTCTTCCTCAACGACATGACATCGGACCAATCCGGCAAGGTCTATGTCACCGACATGCTGGCCGACGCCATCTACCGCATCGATGGCGACCGGCCGGAGCTGTTCGTCAAGGACGGGGCATTGGCTTCACCCAACGGCATCTTCGCCGATGGCGGCCGATTGATCGTCGCCTCCTGGGGCAAGGGCATCAAGCCCGACTTCAGCACGACGGAGCTTGGCGGCCTGCTGTCGGTCGACATCGCCAGCAAGGTGGTTTCGCCCTTGCCGGCCGCCCAGAAATTCGCCGATCTCGACGGCGTCGTAGCCATCGGCGGCACCATCTATACCACCGCCTACATGACCGGCAAGCTCTACCGCCATCATGCGGGCGGCGCGCCGGAGGTGGTGGCGCAGTTCAAGCCGGGCAGCGCCGACATCGGCGCCGATGGCAAGTCGATCCTTTATGTGCCGTTGATGAACGAAGGCGAGGTTGTGGCGCTGAAGCTCGATTGAGAGCCATGATCGGCGCCTCAGGGCAGAGCTGCGAGACGTTCGCCAACGGCCGATGGACTGTCGTTAGTCGGCGAGGATCGTATTGTGGCCAATTAACGACGTCCCCGGATCGGCCCACCTTGTGCCAAGCGCCAATAGCCGACATTGCCGAGCAGATATTTTGATCTCGCCTTTGGGCCGGGAGCGGAACGTCCGGTTCGGGACGTGCTTGTGGCGAAGCTTCCGTCGCCACCGGTTCACCGCCGCCGGCGACCATACAGCGCGGAAGTCGCGTATCCCGATCGCTAGAGCACCCCGATACTGCGGAGCAAGGCTTGTAGTTCGGCCTCGACACCTGCCGCCCGCAGGACGGCATCCCGATTAATCCGGCGCGCCAGGTTGGCGCGCGTCATGGGCTTTTTGTATTCCGGCCATTCCTTTTCGAGCGCCTTAACCGCCCCCGGCGTATCGGGCGGGCGGTTGGCCGCCTTGCCCTCCAGATGGCGCAGCAGCATTGCCTCAAAGCAGGGCCGTTGCCAGAGAATCGTGATTCCGTTGTCGGCCGCGAGCTTGCGCGTTCGCTCGGCGCGCTGCGGATCGCGCTCGGCCTGGTCAAAATCCAAAAGCGCGAAGCGTTCCGCGGGCGCACGGCGTTTTCTCTGGAGCAGCTTCAGGCGCAGCACCGCCATCTCGATACGCGACAGCGGATCGCCGGTCCCCGGCCCCAATTCGTCAACGTGCAGGTGCACCGGCAAATTGGCATCGCGGATCAGATCTTGCAGAAAGCCGGCATAACCGACTTCTGACGCTCCCTCGCAGCCAATATAAACCGGACGGCGAAGCTCGATATATGGCGGGCGACGACGGCTCATCCGAGGTGTGGAACCCCGCCGTATGCACCGCTCAGATATTTGCGGTAATGGTTCTCGTCGCGGCGCACCTTCACGTCCATGAGGCTGTAAAGGTGGCTGCGGCCCTGCCGGTCCTTCTCGCAGATCACGATTTCCTCCTTGTTGAGGTCATCGAGCAGCGAGGCCGAATGGCAGGAGAGCCATAGCTGCGCGTCGAACTTGTTACGTCCCGAGGCCGCATAGAACCAGCGCACCAGCTCGGGCAGCATGTTCGGGTGAATGGCCGCGTCCATTTCGTCGATCGCGGCGATCCCGCCGGTATCGAGTGCGCTCATGATGAAAGGGAACATCTTGATAAAGGCCCGCGTGCCGTGGCTTTCCATCAGCCAAGGCATTTCGACCGCAAGACCCGCGTGCTTAAACAGCAGCAGCGGCCCGTTGTCCGTATGCTGAAAGCGCATCCCTTCCACACCCACATCTATGCGGCTTAGCTCATCCTTCAGCCGCGAGACGACGTTGGGCTGGTTCTTTAGATAGTCGATCACGTCGCGATCGACGAAGGAGTGCACAGGCTCAATTTGGAAGAAGGCCTTGCGCGCCGTATCCACAAGAAGCTGCGCGGTCGGGTGCTGGAATTTCGCGAATGATGACAGCACCGTGTGATTGCCGGCGAGCGTCTTCACGAGGTGCTGGAAGCCCGAGAGGCTGAAGGTTTTAGAGTCCTTCACCTTGCCCTCGGCATCGCGCTCATAGACGCGCTGCCATTTCCCTTGGCCGTTCGGCCTCTGGCGCAGCGACTCGGACGCGATCCGCACCGCGAGCCCTTCTTTGAGTTCGATTTCCAGTTCGTAGCGGTAAGTGCCTTGCTCGACCTTTTCGCCGCTCGTGGCGCGCTGAAAGACTTCCGGCGTCAGGTTTATGATGCCGCCCAGCTCGATCGCGAACCGGATCGGCCGACTGCCGGGTTCCACGTCGTTGAACCGCTCGATGCCAGCGAAGCCTGGCACCGTGCGCGCTACGCTGTCGCGGATCATCGTCACGACGAATTCGAGCGCGCGCAGCACCGTCGTTTTACCCGAGGCGTTCGCGCCATAGAGGGCGACGACCTTCGGCGCGCGCACGTCCGCACCCTCGAAGATGGGGGCATAACGGCCTTCAGGATCGGGCACTTTTCCATCCACCGACAGGTCGAGCACCTGCGGATCGCGGATGGAGAAGAAGTTTTCGACCTCTAGCTTGTAGAGCATGGGATACCTCACTTGGGGATATAATAGAATCTATAACGATATTTCGTCAATAATTCGATTACAGGATCGCTTCATGCTCACCGAGGATTGAGCATTGGCGGCGCAACGTGGATGGATGCCAGCTTTCGGAATCGGAGGTTGGTTCTCGAAATGACCAAAAAGAGGCGCAGTGCGGTTGTTCACGTCGCGCCGTGCGTGAGTCAGCTCAACGTCAAGAAGTTGGCATTCAACAGGTGGACACCTTGTCCTGACTATGGCCACCGGCCGGCAAATCCCGGCCCCTACCCCGCCTCCAGCTTCCCTTTCAGCTGCGCCCGCGCATCCTTGATCGAGGCGGCGTAGGTCACCAGCGGGCGCTTGACGCCGTGGGTGATCAGCATGCGTCGGATCTGCGGCGCGGCACCCGATATGATGAAGCGGACACCGGCGCGTTTCGCCTTGTGGGCGGCGCCTTCGATGACGTTGGCCGCCGTCGAATCGAAGAACGGTACGGCCGAGCAGTCGAGGATGAAGTTCCTGCGCTGGTCGGCTATGCGGTCGAGCACGGTGCCGACGGTCGATGCGGCGCCGAAGAAGAAGGCGCCCGAAATGCGATAGACGACGGTGTCGGCGTCGGTCGCCTCGCTGGCATCGTAGGCCTTGGTGCTGTCGGCGACATCCTCCTGCACCAGCGGCTGATCGGCCTCGACCGCAATCGACTTGGCCATGCGGTCGATGAACAGGATCGACCCCAGCACGAAGCCGACGACGATGCCTTCGGTGAGATCGCGGAAGATGACGAGCAGAAAGGTCGCCATCAGCACCAGCGCATCGCCGCGCGAGGCACGCAGCAAGGTGGCGAAGGCCTGTTTCTCGAACATATTCCAGCACACGACCGCCAGCACGCCGGCCAGGGCGGCGAGCGGGATATAGCTGGCGAGCGGCGCCGCCACCAACATCAAGGCGAGCAGGATGGCGGAGTGGACGATGCCCGAAACCGGTCCGTGGGCGCCGGCCCGCACATTGGTCGCCGTGCGGGCGATGGTGCCGGTGGCGCAGATGCCGCCGAACAGGGCGGATGCGATGTTGGCGAAGCCTTGCGCCACCAGTTCGCAGTTGGAACGATGCCGGCGGCCCGTCATCCCGTCGGCGACCACCGCCGAAAGCAGCGATTCGATGGCGCCCAGCAAGGCGAAGGCAATGGCATCCGGCAGCACGTCAATCATCCTGTCCAGGCTGATCGGCGGCAAAGCGGGCATTTGCAGGCTGCGCGGTATACCGCCAAAGCGGGTGCCGATCGTCTCCGCCGGCAGTGCGAGAAGCGCCACGACCAGCGATGCCAGCCCGATGGCGATGAGCATTGCGGGCCATGTCGGCCGCCAGCGCTTCAGGCCGGCGATGGTGGCGACGGTCAACACCGCCACGAAGGTCGCCGCCGGGTTGATGGTGCCGGCCGCCTCGCCGACCGCGATCAGCTTCGGCACCAGCGGTCCGGGCTCCTTGCCGGCAAGCTTCAGCCCGAACAGTTCGACGATCTGTCCGGAAAAGATGATGACGGCGATGCCGGCGGTGAAGCCGACCGTCACCGGATAGGGAATGAACTTGATGTAGGTGCCGAGACGGAGATAGCCGATGGCGAGCAGGAAGACCCCTGCCATCATCGTTGCCAGCAGCAGCCCGTCAATACCGACCCGGGCAACCGTCGCGGCCACCAGCACGATGAAGGCGCCGGCCGGGCCGCCGATCTGGAAGCGGCTGCCGCCGAGCGCCGAAATGATGAAGCCGCCGACGATCGAGGTGTAGAGGCCGCGCTCGGGCGTGACTCCCGAGGCGATCGCGATGGCCATCGACAAGGGCAGCGCGACAATGGCCACCGTCAGCCCGGCAATGGCGTCCGCCTTGGCGTCGGCGAAGGTGTAGCCCTCGCGCCAGACCGTCACGAGCTTTGGCGTGAACAATTCGGGAAATGTCGGCTTTGCCGACTGGTGGGCCGACCTTTGGGCCGATCTGGGGGCCGGTTCATGCCCTGCCCGCTGCGTCTGATCCATGGACTGCCTTTCGCACCCTGAAAGGCGGCGGGATCGTCGGCAGGGCTGTCGGCGGTCGCCGTCGCGACTTTATGCCGGCTCAGCCTTGGGATCCGGCGGCACGGCAGACTTGAGGCGCACGCCCCGGCCGCCGCGCTCGCTGGCCTGATTCTCGCCGATCAGCTCCACCCCGGCCTCGTCGAGGGCCTGGATGACCTTCATCAGCGTGTCGACCACGCCCCTGACCACGCCATCGCTCGCCTCCATGCGCTGGATAGTCGGAAGCGAAACGCCGGCGCGCTCGGCGAGCGTCTTCTGATCGATGCCGGCCAGCGCCCTTGCGGCGCGCATCTGCGCGGCAGTGATCATCGGCCGGAATCCCCGTCTGAGTCTGCAGGAGTAAGGTATAATATCATCATTCTGATGTTTCAAGCATTAGGATGAATGTTTGAGACGTAAGTAGCGGCGCCTGACTGGCCATTTTTTAGATACTTTCCCGGGATTGCGCGCTAAGGTCTTCCATCTGGGCAGGGAGTAACGCGGTTGAATATCTTCAAGACTTTCATGACATCGGCAGCCTTGCTGTCGGCGGTTTTCCTGTTGGCCGGCTGCGGGCACGGGCTGATCAACCGGCTGATCTAGTCTCCAGTCTCGCCGTCCGGGTGCTGCCCACGCCATCGCTGCCACGTCCGGGCAGCGAGCCAGCACAGCATCGCCCAGACGAAGCCGGCGCACCAGCCGGCCAGCACATCCGACGGCCAGTGGACGCCGAGATAGACGCGGCTGATGCCGACCAGCAGCGTCGTCAGCACCGCCAGCGACAGCACATAGATCTTCGTCGTTCGACCGGGCAGGAAGCGTGCCGCCAGCGCGCCGAGCGTCAGATAGGTCACCGCCGACAGCATGGCGTGGCCGCTGGGAAAAGACAGCGTCGTTTCGTTGACGAGATGCGAGACGAGTTCGGGGCGCGGCCGGTCGATTCCGGCTTTCAGCAGGCTCGACAGCATCTGACCGCCGGCCACCGCCACGAAGATGAAAAGGGCGGTCGCCGGCCTGCGGATAAGCAGGAGATAGACGATTACCGCCGTCACGATCAGCACCAGCACGCTGCCGCTGCCAAGGCTTGTGATGTCGCGCATCGCCCCTTGCAGCCACATCGGGCCGATCGGGCTGTCAGGCCGCCCCGCCTGGCGGAAGGCGAGCAGTATTTCGGTGTCGAAGGCGTGCGGGGTGGTGGCGCGCGCCATCTCCATCAGCTCCTCGAATCCCCAAAGGCCGGCCGCGATGACCAGGCCGGCCAGCAGCACCGGGAATTCGACCCGGTTGAGCAAAGCGTTCGCGGCATTCTTCATCGGCAATCCGCCCGTTACAGCCGGCCTTGCAGATAGGGTCCGAGCGTGATCAGCGCCACTGCGGCGATCGCCAGCATGATGCCGGTCGCCTGCAGCGCGTTGACGCGCTCGCCGAAGAAGACCAGTGCCACGACGTTCACCGAGACCAGCTGGATGACGGCAGACAGGCTGAACGACACCGACATGCCGAATTCGCGGATCAGCCGCAGCATGATCAGATTGCCCAGCGAATAGAGCGCCAGCGTCAGCGCGATCTTGCCAAGGCTCGGCGCCAGGCCCCATTGCTTGGCGGCTGTCGCCGCCAGCAGGAAAATGACCGTTGAAAAGCCGAGCTGCAGCAGTCCCGAAAAACTCAACGTTCCGCCCCCCTCTCGAAGCGGCTCCCGCCGCATGTGTCGCGGACGTTGTTTCCGAAGCGCGCCGGGACGTCAAGCGCTCGACCAAACGAAGCTCTTGGCAATGGCAAGACGGAGGCTCAATGTACCGACATCGTCCAGCCATTCGATTGAAGGGCGGTCAGGGGTTCATGATTCGTATTCTGCAGAACTTGACGCGACGCTGGAGCGAACTCTCTCTTGCCTTGCAATTCGTCGTTGCCGGCGGTTTTGGCCTGCTGGCCGTCATGCTGGTGGTGGGCGCCTGGGTGACGGCGCAGATCAGAGAGGGCGTCATCCGCAATTCGGCCGCCACGACGGCGCTCTATGTCGACAGCGTGATTGCGCCGCTGCTTCCCGACTTGCGCAAGGAGCAGGAGCTCAGCGATTCCGTCAAGCAGGCGCTGGACGAGACGCTTGGCCAGGGCGCGCTCGGCAAGCGCCTCGAATCGTTCATGCTCTGGCGCCGCGACGGGACGGTCCTCTATGCCAAGGAGACGGCCCTGATCGGCCGCCGCTTCGCTCCGAGCGACAATCTGCGTTCCGCTTTCCAAGGCAATGTCGTCGCTGAATTCAATACTTTCGATGAGGATGAGAGCGAGGAGAAGGCGACCGGCTTGCCATTGCTGGAGATCTACAATCCCGTGCGCGAGCCCTGGTCGGGCGAGGTGGTGGCGGTTACCGAGTTCTATGAGATCGCCGACGATTTCCAGGCCACCCTGGCTTCCGCTCTGTGGTCGAGCTGGCTGATCGTGGCCGGCGCGACCCTGGCGGCATTCCTGCTCCTGTCGGGCATCGTCCTGCGCGGCAGCCGCACCATCGACGACCAGCGTGGGGCGCTGCGCCGCCAGGTGTCGGAACTGCAGGGTCTGGTGGCGCAAAACAGTGCCTTGCGACTGCGCGTGCAACAGGCCTCGCGCCGCGCCACCGCGCTCAACGAAAGATATCTGCGCCGCATCGGCGCCGACCTGCATGACGGCCCGGCCCAACTCGTGGCCCTGGCGGCGCTGCGCATGGACAGCCCGATATTTTCCAGCGATGGCCATTCGGGCGCAAGCCGCTCGACCGAGGTCACGATGATTCGCAAGACGCTGGAGGATGCGATGCGCGAAATACGCGGCATCTGCACCGGCCTTGTCCTGCCGCAGATCGAGACGGCTGCCGCAACCGACATTCTGCGGCTGGCCGTCAAGGAACACGAACAGAGGACGGGAACGTCGGTGACGCTGACGCTGGCCGGACAGTTGCCTGAACCCGGCGCCTCCGAGAAGATCAGCATCTATCGTTTCGTCCAGGAAGGGCTGAACAATGCCTATCACCACGGGCTAGGCAAGGATCAGGCGGTGAGTGCCGGGATGAAAGGTGGCAGGCTTTTTGTCGAAGTGTCGGACCGCGGGCCGGGTTTCGATCCGACGGCACGGGTCGAGGGCCTCGGGCTCGCCGGCCTCAGGGAACGGGTCGAAAGCATTGGCGGACAGTTCGAAACCTTGACCGGGCCGCAAGGTACGCGTTTGGTGATCCGTCTGTCGGTCGAGGAGCAAGCATGACTGGGACCATTCGCATTGCCATTGTCGACGATCATCCCCTCTTTCGCGAAGGTGTGACGCGCAGCCTGTCGGAGATCGGAGGCTTCGAGATGGTTGGCGAGGGCGCCACGGCGCAGGATGCCGAACGCCTCGCCGCGACGATGCGGCCCGACATCTTGCTGCTCGACATCTCGATGCCGGGCGGCGGGCTGAGCGCGGTCGCAAGCATCCTCGCCAACCATCCCGCCCAGAAGATCGTCATGCTGACCGTCTCGGAGGCCAATGCCGATGTGACCAAGGCGCTGAACGCAGGGGTGAATGGCTATGTCCTCAAAGGCGTCGGATCGCGCGGCCTCGCCGACATCCTGCGCAATGTCGCAGCCGGCGAAAGCTATCTCTCGCCGACACTATCGGCCCGGCTGCTTTCGGATCTCCAGTCCCAGCAGCCGACCGACGGCTTGGCGGAACGGCTGCGGCAGCTCACCGATCGGCAAACGGAAATCCTGCGGCTGGTGGCGGAGGGGCTGAGCAACAAGGAAGTCGCCTTGCGGCTTGAGTTGCAGGAGAAGACCGTCAAACATCACATGACCGGAGTGCTGTCGAAGCTCAATGTGCGAAATCGCACCGAAGCGGCCTTGATGATGCGTGAGTGGCGCGACCGCGACAGGCCTTCCTAAAGCATTTCACCGTTTCACGGAAACGGCGAGCTGCTCTAACTCTGTGACGCAATTCCCAAGGGAACGGGAAAACCGCTTCACACTTTTTCTAGAATTGCTCTGGGCAGGTCCGAAGAAATGCGCAGCGGTTTCCCGTCCCGGATTGCGCAAAAGCGCGTCGCGCCTCGGGACCGCAGCCATTGCGGTGCCGAAAACCGGGACGACGCCGGCCGGAAACGAGGTCACCTCCGCCGGGGGGCGGCGGAGGTGACGTGCAAAGCTGACCGTTGCCTGTTGGCCAGCTTCACAAGGCCTTGAGACGATTGGCATCGGCCGGCGTGGCCTGGCGGTCGATGATCGTGCGACCGAGAGCGTCCTTCATGCTGAAACGACCGTTCTCGAGCTTTTCCGTTATGCCGTCGGGATGCCTGACTGTGATCTTGTTGCCGGTCACGTCGACCTTGTCACCGGTCTTTGCATTGACATGGCTCCCGCTCTTACCCTGACTGGATCCTGATTTGCCGTTGTTGCCACTGTTGCCGCTGTTGCCGTTATTCCCATTGCCGTTGCCGCTGTTCCCGCTATTG
>NZ_RZPF01001220.1:0-906 GCF_004022735.1 Mesorhizobium sp. M7A.F.Ca.AU.001.01.1.1 | reverse complement strand
GCGAACTTCGAGACGCAGCATCATGCGGTCGTGCTCGAAGGCGGCATCTTCGGCGGATCCGAGCAGGATGCGGCCGACACCCAGCCCGCCGAAAAACGGACTGGTCGCAATCGAGTAGAGGCGCGCCACGCCGCTGCCTTTGCGAAACAGCACGATCGCATAACCGGCCACGCGGCCGTCGACTTCGGCGACCAGCGTCTCGGCGGTTTCACGCTCGATGAACAGTCGGAAGGAGCGGCGGGAAATACGGTCGCTTGAGAAAACAGCTTTCTCGATGGCGGCGAGATCATCGACGTCAGACGCGCGGGCCGTGCGGATCTCGGCAGGCATGCGGCTTCAGAAAACCTCGATTGGTGGTGGAAATGGCCCTACTCGAACACGTCCTTGACGCCAACCAGGGCGTTGGGAAAACCGGCGTCCACCTGGGCGCACGAAGTCCGCTCCACCACCTTGAATCTTCGCCTCGTTTTTCCAAAAACCGTTTCCGATTTTCGGGGCGATGCGACGGCATTCATCAAGCGCTATCGCACCTCGATTAGGGCCGAATTGTGACAAATCCGACGCCGATCCGACGGGCGCAAAAGGTCCTTCGGCCAGATCGGCATTCGCGGATCGACGGCACCGGCAAAAGCGGTGCCGTTCAGCTTGCCAGCCCGTTTACAAGTTGCGTGTAGGCGTTCCTGGCGACCTCGTTCAGCCGCTCGCGCGGCAAGGAGCCGACGACGGCGCAGCCATAGCCCTTGTCCAGCCAGTAGACGGCCTCGGGTCCGTCTTGCGTGGCGGCGTAGGTGCCCTTGGCATTCTCCGTCGATGCCGTGGTGACGAACAGCGATATACGCTGCCCATTGCCGTCCTCGTAAAGCAGCATGGCGGCCTTGCTCTCGCCTGCCGGAAGCAACCGGCCGC
>NZ_RZPF01001219.1:0-909 GCF_004022735.1 Mesorhizobium sp. M7A.F.Ca.AU.001.01.1.1 | reverse complement strand
GGGCGAGCCGCCGCCCGCCGTTTCCGGCATGACCGGCTTCAGCACGCGCTCACGCACCAGATGGCGGGTGACTTCGCTTTCAGCCTTGTTGAGATACCAGTCGATGAGCCGGCGGATTTCGGCGCGCTGCATCGGGTCCTCGGCGAACAGCCGCTTGTCGCGCTTCAGCACGCCGCGCGTTTCATCGAGATATTCCGATATGACCGTCGCGCCGACGATCGGCACGTCGCCTTCGGCCAGCAGGATCGGCAGCGTGCCGGCCGGGTTCAGCGCCAGGAACTCCTTGCGCCGGGTCCACGGCTTTTCCTCGATCAAAGCCAGCTCCTCGCCATACTCGCCGAATGCGAGGCGGACGAAGCGACAGGTGGCGAACATGGGATGGTGGAAAAGCGTCAGCATGGTTCCGCGATGATAAAGCGCACTGGCGAATCGCAGGGCGCACCGGTAAGTCTTGGCCGCCCGGTTAGCGGGCCGTCAGGGTGTTGCGACCTATAGGGGGACTTCAACGCCATGACAAGCAAGCCCTTCTGTCAGCCGTCATGCCAATGCCGAGGTAGCCATGGAAAGCCAGACCATCGTCGAAGCCCTGCTGCTCGGCCTGCTGGAGGGGCTGACCGAGTTCATACCGGTGTCCTCGACCGGCCATATCCTGCTCGCTGGCCATTTCCTCGGCTTCCACTCGACCGGCAAGGCCTTCGAGATCCTGATCCAGCTCGGCGCCATCCTGGCGATCCTCAGCGTTTATTTCCGCCGCCTCTGGAAAATGCTGCTCGAACTGCCGCACGACCGACTGACCAGGCATTTCGTCATCGGCATCCTCATCGCCTTCCTGCCGGCGGCATTCATCGGCGCGCTGGCGCATGATTTCATAAAGACGGTGCTGTTCGAATCGCCGAGGCTGATCTGCAT
>NZ_RZPF01001218.1:0-910 GCF_004022735.1 Mesorhizobium sp. M7A.F.Ca.AU.001.01.1.1 | reverse complement strand
GGAGTGGTCCGCGCAGCGGACGGAAAGCCAATTGCTTGGCTTTCCGAACGACGAACGCCCGGAGCGACAGCGAAGGGCCGGGTCCGGCAGGCCAGAGGGGGGGGCCTTGGCGCTCACGCTGCTGCGCTAAGCTCACAGCGCCTGCGTCGTATAATCCCCTTCGGCCTCGTAAAGTCCGTCCTCGATCTTGGTCTTGTGCACGACCTTGAGCTTGCCGCCTTCGATCTTGGAGATGTTCTGGATGCCAAAGCACTGGTGGATCTTGCCGTTGAAGGTCTTCGGTCCCTGCGGATGTTCCGGACCTTCGGCGAATTCGGTCAGCGCCTCGGTCGCCTCGACCAGCTTGGCGCGGTCTTCCGGTCCCTTGTAGCCGGCGTCCTCCATCGCCTTCTTGACGACGTAGAGCGTTTCCCAGCAGCCGAACATGTGGGCTGCGGTGGAGACGTCCTTGGGGTCGCCGACGGCGGCGCCATTGTCGTCGATGCCGACAGCAGCGCGATAGGCCTTCTGCGCCTCGGAATCATCGGCCTGCGCATAGCGCGGCGAGCCTTCCCAGAAATGGCTGCCATCGAGGAATTCGAGGCCGGGGCTGTTGATGTCGGTGGCTTCGAGCGAATCGATGAAGCCGAACAATTGCGGCCGGTTGGAGCCGTAGAACTCACCAAGCTCCTTGACGAAGGTGAGCACGGCCGGGCCGACCATGACGTGGTAGATCACCTCGGTCTCGGCCGGGATCTGCGGAAAATACTTGGTGAAGGACGATTCTGTCGGCGGGATGGCGATCTGCGCGATGACCTCGCCGCCTTGCGCCTTCAGCGCCGGCGGCAGGTAGTCGCGGTGGTCGTAGCCGAAGGCGAAATCCGGGAAGATCTGCGTCACCTTCTTGCCTGCATTGGCCGCGATCCACGGC
>NZ_RZPF01001217.1:0-913 GCF_004022735.1 Mesorhizobium sp. M7A.F.Ca.AU.001.01.1.1 | reverse complement strand
GTGTCAAGATTGAGGAGACCGTCCGGAACCCCGACGATGCCAGCCTCGGAAAGAAGATCGTCCTTGGTCCCGAAGCCCGTATAGCGATACTCAGTCTTGATCGTCCAATTGCTGTTGATGGCCGTTTCGATGCCACCTCCGACAAAATACCCGCTCTGATCCCAATCAAAGTCGAAGCCAGCGTTCGTATCGAGCTTGTACTTCTGCCAGGAATAGCCACCCAGCACGTATCCCAGAGTGTTTGGCGTCAAGAGATAGCCGAGACGCAGGCCAGCGTCGAAACCGTAGGTTTCCTTGATCGAAGCGTCGAATCCCGTAATGTCCAGCGTGGTCCCGATGTTGCCGACGTGAGCGTCCAGCAGACCACCGATGAGGAACCGCGGCGCGACCATATAGTCATAGCCAACCGTCAGCTCACCGTAGACGCCTTCGCCACCAATGCCGTTCAGCGAGACTGGAATAAAATCGCTGCTGAGCTTGTGTACGTTGGCACCGGCGCCGACGCCAAAACCAACGTATAGACCGCTCCAGTTAAAGCCGGCAGCTTCTTCTACCGGCTGCACGACGTCTGCTGCGTGAGCAGCAGATATCAAAGCCACAGCAGAAACAGCACCAAGAAGAAAAGATTTCGCGGATGTGCGAATGAACATATGCCCGTACCCCATGAGTAAACCCAGAATGTCTCTAGCAGGGAACCGGCCGGCACGGGAATGACAAATATGCAACAATGATGAGCAAAGTGCCGTTGCGTCACATCTTTCGGCGCCATGCTTTGCCTGAAAAACAGGCTCGCAAGAAAAAACCCGCCGGCATGGAACCGGCGGGCTGGATTGAAAGGAGCTGTTTTTCGCGAAAATCAGGCGGCGAGTACCGCTTTCGGCTCGACCAGTTCGTAGCCGAGCGCCTCGGCGAC
>NZ_RZPF01001216.1:0-914 GCF_004022735.1 Mesorhizobium sp. M7A.F.Ca.AU.001.01.1.1 | reverse complement strand
AGCGTGTCGCTGGTCGAGGTGTCGCTGTCGACGGTGACCGCGTTGAAAGTCTTGGCCGTGCCGCGCGACAACAGATCCTGCAGGACAGGTGCGGCGATCGGCGCGTCGGTGGCGATGAAGGAGAGCATCGTCGCCATGTCGGGCGCGATCATGCCGGCGCCCTTGGAAATGCCGTTGATGGTGACATCGGTGTCGCCGAGCTTGACGGTCGCGGTCGCCACTTTCGGATAGGTATCCGTGGTCATGATCGCCTTTGCCGCTTCGGTCCACAGCTCGGGCTTGCCCTTGCTGACCAGCCCCGCGAGCAGATGGCTGAATTTGCTGGTGTCGAGCGGCTCGCCGATGACGCCGGTCGAGGCCATGAAAACCTCCGCTGCCGTGCAGCCGGCCGCCTTCGCCGCCGCCTCGCCGGTCAGTGCGGTCGACTCGCGGCCCTTCTTGCCGGTGAAGGCATTGGCGTTGCCGGAATTGACGACCAGCACCCGCGCCTTGCCCGCGCCGAGATTCTGCCGGCAGAAATCGACCGGCGCCGAGGGGCATTTCGATTTCGTGAACACGCCGGCGACCGCAGTGCCTTCATCGAAGACCATGGTCAAAAGATCGGTGCGGCCCTTGTACTTTATCCCTGCCTCGGCGGTGGCGATGCGCACCCCCTCGATTTCTGGCATTTTCGGGTATTTCTTCGGCGCAAGCGGCGAAATCGTCGTGGACATGGAGGCCTCGGGCGGGAAAATCGCAAGGGAAGGCCGGTTTGCCCGATAGACCGCGCCGGCGCAAGGGCGTTTTCGTCGCTCTTGTCCGGGAGCTCGAACTCGCCCCTGGGAGCAGGGCTCCGAGACGTCGCAAGCCATGCAGTAGACATCGTCCGACGGCCGGTCCGGCGGTGTCAGCCAGTTTGCGCCGGCCGCGTTCAT
>NZ_RZPF01001215.1:0-917 GCF_004022735.1 Mesorhizobium sp. M7A.F.Ca.AU.001.01.1.1 | reverse complement strand
GCCTGGCGCTATCTGCGTTCGCGGCGCAAGGAGACGGTGATCTCGGTGATCGCCTCGATCTCGTTTCTGGGCATCATGCTGGGCGTCGCCACGCTGATTGTGGTCATGGCGGTGATGAACGGTTTCAGGGCAGAGCTTTTGACGCGCATCCTCGGCGTCAACGGCCACCTGATCGTGCAGCCGCTCGATTCGCCGCTGGAGGACTATGCGCAGGTCGCCAGCCGCATCAACGGTGTAGCAGGCGTTAAATACGCCATCCCGCTGATCGATGGCCAGGTGCTTGCGCAAGGCAATGTCGGCGGCGGAACCGGAGCGCTGGTTCGCGGCATACGCGGCGAGGATCTGAGCAAGATCGCCATCGTTGCCAGCAACATCAAGCAGGGTTCGATCGCCGATTTCGATTCTGGCGAGGGCGTTGCCATCGGCAAGCGCATGGCTGAGAATCTCGGCCTGACGCTTGGCGATACCATCACCTTGATTTCGCCCGACGGCGACGTGACGCCGATCGGCACCACGCCGCGCATGAAGGGCTACAAGATCGCGGCGATCTTCGAAGTCGGCATGTCCGAATATGACACGTCCATCGTCTACATGCCGTTTTCCGAAGCGCAGCTTTATTTCAACATGGACGGGCGGGCGCAAACGATCGAGATTTATGTCGACAATCCAGACGATGTCGATGCGCTGAAACCGAAAGTGGAGGCGGCGGCGCAGCGGCCGATCGACATGGTCGATTGGCGCCAGCGCAACGAGACCTTCTTCTCCGCGCTGCAGGTCGAACGCAACGTCATGTTCATGATCCTGACGCTGATCGTGCTGGTGGCGGCGCTGAACATCATCTCCGGCCTGATCATGCTGGTGAAGGACAAGGGCCACGACATCGCCATCCTGCGCACCATGGGGGCGTCGCGCGGCGC
>NZ_RZPF01001214.1:0-919 GCF_004022735.1 Mesorhizobium sp. M7A.F.Ca.AU.001.01.1.1 | reverse complement strand
GCCCCAAGCAGCGTGAAGGCGAGCGCCGGCCCGATGAAACCGTAAATGCCATGCGCGGCGTAGACGGTGCCGAACAGGATGAAGGCACCGGCCGCTGTCAAGATCGCCGGAATATAGGCGCCCGCGGCGCCTTGTACGGGCATCTTGAAGCCGGTGCGGCGGACGAACTCGCCGCCCACGACCAGCACAAGGCCGAGCGCGCCGGCCATGGTCAGCCGTACGCCGGGGCCGAAAATGCCGGCTTCGATGGTGTAGCGGATCAGGAACAGACCGCCCAGCGCCAGGGCGATGCCGCCGACCCAGACCGCCCAGCGGGTGCCGAGCGCGGTTTCGACATCGGATTGGCGGGCGGCTTTCGTCGCTCCGGGAAGCTCCGCGGGTTCCACCGCCTTCGGCGCCGGTTCTGGAGCGGTCCACGGCCCGGACACGATCTCGCCGGTCGAGTCTTCCGTTTCCGTGGGTGGCGCCGGTGCGGCGACCGGCTCGCTTGTCGCTGGAGAGGGAATGTCGGCCGCTGCCGCAACGGCTGGAATCACATCGGCGGGCACGTTGTCGGCCACCGTCTGTTCGGACGGCTTGGCCGCAGGCGGCACGGCTCCCGAGAGCACAAGGCTGCGCAGCGCGCCAAGCTCGCGCTCGACAAGGCCGATGCGGCTCTGCTGGCGCGAAATGATGACGAACAAGGCGATGATGGCGACAAGGCCGATCAGGCTCTCAAACATGGCGGTTCCCCCAAACCAGGCCAGTTTTCACTGACGTTTCGTCTCACTGACATGCAAATGCGGCGGCCAAACGGCCAGAAAACTCAGCGCGCCGCCAGATTGGCGGCCGGAAAGATCGAGCATGTTTCGGTGCCGAAAGCCAGCAGCTTGCCGCCGCCATCCTTCAGCGTCGCTTCCGACACCGCCAACGTGCGGCC
>NZ_RZPF01001213.1:0-925 GCF_004022735.1 Mesorhizobium sp. M7A.F.Ca.AU.001.01.1.1 | reverse complement strand
TTCATGGCCTCCGCCGGAAGCGGCTCGGCCGACTGGATCGGCGCTATCGGTTCGATAGGCTCGATGATCTTGGCAGCCTGCTTCTTGGCCGGCTTGGCATCGGCCACCTCGGTTGCCGGCGCGCTCTTGCCCTTCTTGGCAAGGAACGCCTGCCGTTCCGCGTCGGCCTTGGCCTTTGCCGCCTCGCGCATTGCCAGCTTCCTGGCTTCGAGCGCCTTGGCTTTGGCGGCTTCCTTGTCGGCAACGATCTTGGCCTCGATCTTCTTGATCTGGGCGAGGTCGTCGGGCGTCGGGTTTTTCTTCTTCTTGAGAAGCTTCAATTGCGACGCATCACTCTTGACGGCGACGTTGATGGCAGAAGTTGTTTCAGCCGAAGGCTGTGCGGCCATATTGGCCGGAACGCCTGCGAAAGCGGGGGAACTCACGCCGAGTGCGGCGCAAAGTCCCAGGAAAATGAAGCTGCGAAGCTGCATGGCGAAGATCCGATCGTTCTATGCTTGTTGCCACGGCGTCGCCCAGCGCCCCCCAAGGGCGCCGGAAATGCCGCGTGCAATCTATAGTCGAATAAGCGCGGCCGCCTCAAGCGTGGGGCCATGCCTCACCCCGTCGAATCTTCGTGATCTCGCTGCATTTGCCGCGACTGTGTTCAAACGACCACAGATCGCGGTTCAGGCACCGAGGACTACTGGTTTGGAACCTGCGGGGTCGCCGGTGCGGCGGGAGCCGTGCCGTTGGTCGCCGGCGGCGTCGAGCCGGCGGCAGGCGCAGTGGCCGGGGCAGTCGCAGGAGCCGAAGCATCGTTGCCGGAAGGCGGCGTCGGCGTGGTGGTGCCCGCGGGCGCCGGAGTTGTGGTTCCAGGCAACTGGTTGAGCACGCCTTTGCCGGCGCCGTCCGAGGTCGCCGGCACGCGGTCCAGGATATCGAT
>NZ_RZPF01001212.1:0-927 GCF_004022735.1 Mesorhizobium sp. M7A.F.Ca.AU.001.01.1.1 | reverse complement strand
ATCCTTATCCCCTTCTTTTCCATGGTTTCGTGCAGCATGCGCCGCAGGTCCATGTCGAACCGGCTGAGGATCTCCTTGCCGCGATAGACCAGCGTCGTGTCGACGCCGAGACCGTGAAAAATGTTGGCGAACTCGACGGCGATGTAACCGCCGCCCTCGATCATGATCGCCCTGGGCAACTCCTTGAGGTCGAAAGCTTCGTTGGAAAAGATGCAATGTTCGTGGCCGGGCAGCGCCGGATGCGCCGCCGGGCGGCCGCCGGTGGCAATCAGGATCTGGTCTGCTGTGACGGTGCGATCCTCACCCAGGAGATGCACGACATGCGGATCGACGATCATGGCGCGCGAGTGGAAGGTCTCGCCGCCGGCGCCCTCGACGTTCCTGACGTAGATCGCCTCCAGCCGGCTGATCTCGCGATCCTTGTTGGCGACCAGCGTCTGCCAGTCGAAACTGGCTTCCGGCACCGTCCAGCCATAGCCGGCGGCGTCGGCGAAGTGCTCGGGAAATTGCGAGGCATAGACGTAGAGCTTTTTCGGCACGCAGCCGCGGATGACGCAGGTGCCGCCATAGCGGTATTCCTCGGCGATGCCGACACGCTTGCCGAGTGCCGCGGCGACGCGGGCCGCCCTCACCCCGCCCGAGCCGCCGCCGATGACGAAAAGATCGTAGTCGTAACCGGCCATGACGCGGCTCCCAGGCTTCAGAAATGTGTCAGACAGGTAGGCCGCAAAACGGCAAAAGAAAAGCCCGGACAGGCCGGGCTTTCGCAGTAGGCCGCAAGGCCATTTGAAAATGCGCGTCAGTTGTTGTCCGCGGGGGCCGCACCATCGGCGGGCGCTGCGCCATCGGCCGGAGCGGCGGCTCCGTCGGCGGGCGCGGCGGGTGCTGCCTGCGCCTTTGCCTTGGCGGCAGCGGCCAGCGTTTCGC
>NZ_RZPF01001211.1:0-931 GCF_004022735.1 Mesorhizobium sp. M7A.F.Ca.AU.001.01.1.1 | reverse complement strand
CGCCGGCACCACAGGAACATTCGGTGCGCCTGGCGCAGGTGCGCCAGGCTTTTTTCAGCCTGCCGGAAGAACAGCGTTCAGCGCTGCACCTCGTCGCTATCGAAGGCCTCTCCTATCAGCAGGCCGCCGATGCCAGCGGCGTGCCGCTCGGCACGCTGATGTCGCGCATCGGCAGGGCGCGCGCCGCGCTGCGCGAGATGGAGGAGCCGGCGAAGGCAAAAAACCACCTCAGGATCGTTGGAGGCCCTTCATGACCGCAACTGTCGATCCCGTGACGGATATCGACCTCGACGCCTATGTCGACGACCAGATCGACGTCACCCGCCGCATCGAGGTGGAGGCATTCTTGTCCGCTCGCCCGGAGGCGGCGGCGCGCGTGATGTCGGATCTCAGGACCCGCGATGAACTGCGCGTGGCGCTTGCCGGCTCCAAAGGTATGGCACGGCCCGCGACCGCCGATGCCGCGCGGCGGCTGGAGAGGGGGCTTGCCCGCGGCCGCATCTTCGGTGTGCTGCAGCGCGCCGCGGTGGTTGCTGTCTTCGTCGCCGCCGGGTGGCTGGCGAACGGTATCATCGGGCCGATGTCGGTGACCAAGGTCGTCGCCTCGCCGCAGCCGCCCGCCTATGTCGACGACGCAGTGCGGGCCCACAGGACCACGCTGGTGCGCGAGAGCATGCCGTCGCAGCCCGAGGCGCCCAACTACAACGCCGGCGAGATTCGCGCCGCGACCGCCATCGTCATGCCGTCGCTGCCCAAGGATTGGAAGGTCCGCGACGTGCAGATCTATCCGTCCCGCTTTGGTCCGAGCGTCGAGATGGCGGTCGAGACGAAAGACATGGGGCTGGTGTCGCTGTTTGCGATCCGGCCTGGAACCTTCGACGTCGTCAAGCCGACGATCGCGCCCTCGGGCGACATCTCATCGGCCTATTTC
>NZ_RZPF01000120.1:0-11564 GCF_004022735.1 Mesorhizobium sp. M7A.F.Ca.AU.001.01.1.1 | reverse complement strand
CAGTTTCATATCAGTTCCCCTTGTTGTTGGTCTTCATTGCCGTTGTCCGGTGCGAACCGGACGCTTCGAGAATGCTTCCCTCACAGTGTCCGAGCCAGGAATTGGCGCAGACGCTCCGAGCGCGGGCTGCCGAACAGCTCCGCGGGCGCACCCTCTTCCTCCACCTTTCCCTGGTGGAGAAACAGAACCTTGTGGGAGACCTCGCGCGCGAACTGCATCTCGTGCGTTACGAGGATCATGGTGTTGCCTTCCTCCGCCAGTTGACGGATCACGCGCAGCACCTCGCCGACCAACTCGGGATCGAGCGCCGATGTCGGTTCGTCGAAGAGGATGACTTTGGGACGCATCGCGAGCGTTCGGGCGATCGCGGCGCGTTGCTGCTGGCCGCCTGATAACTGGCCCGGATAATGAGCGTGCTTGTCGGCGAGCCCGACCTTCTTCAACAAAGCGTGCGCATGTTGGATGGCCTTCTCGCGGGGCTCCTTCAAGACGTGCCGGGGCGCTTCGATGATGTTCTCCGCCACAGTCATGTGCGGCCACAGATTGAAGTTCTGGAACACCATGCCGACGCGGGCGCGGATGCGTTCGACCTGCGCCATATCGGCTGGCCCAAGACGGCCGCTCGACAGCGGCTTCATCTTGATCACCTCGCCATCGATGGCGACCTTGCCGCCATCCGGCTGCTCCAGAAGATTGATGCAACGCAGGAACGTGCTCTTGCCCGAGCCCGACGAGCCGATCATGGAAATGACCTCACCGGCATGGGCGGTGAGATTGACGCCCTTCAACACCAAAAGCGAGCCGAAGCTCTTGTGAAGCTCGTCGATCTGCACGGCCGGCGTGGTGATCTTTGCCTTGTCAGCGGGCGCCGGATCGGCCGCGACGGCAGGAAGGGTTGGCGGCGTCTGTTCGCTGCTGGTGTCCTGGGTTATCTCGACGGTTCGCAGGTCCGCCAGCGCACGATCGAAATAGCGCAGGCTGCTGGACAGGCAGGTGCGTTGCCAGTCTGGGTCATCCGGGATGAAGGCGCAACGCAGAGTGTCGCGGATCCGCTTGCCCAACGGCGAATCGAGCTTGCCGAACAGATGCAGCCAGTTGTCGGCCTGGACCGCTTCCATGACAGCCGGCCCGTCCAACGTGCCGCATTCAACGACAAGCGGCAGCACGCGCGCGTTCGGCATTGCCTTGCGGACGGCATCGGAGACATAGCCGGTCGCCGTTGCCGTGATGCCGGTATCGGTCTTGGCGCCCTGGCCTGTCAGGACTGTCGCCAGCGCCGGCCCGAAGATGGATTTGCCCCAGGCAAGGCCGTCATGCTCGGAACTCGCCACAGAAAGCAGAGCCGGATAACCGTAAGGCCCGGCGCCGGTATGCAGGTCGAAGACGATGGCCTGGCGCGCCGCGCCGGCAAAGGTCTTCAGAATTTCGTTCAAGGTGCGGTTCGACCAGACCGGGCCGCCACCGCCGTAGAACATGCCGTCGGCGAACTCATACTGGCCGGCTTCGACGATCGCCGCCAGCCCGGCATGCCCAAGCCTTTTGCGCGCCACGGCGAGCTTCTCGTCGGCCGCTATGCGGTCCGGTCCCTCCCACTCGCGATACGCCATGGCGTCGTGCAGGCCGGCATAACCGTTGTTGACGGGAGCACTTGAAGACCAGTCGATGAAGTTGCGGTTGAGGTCGACATTGTCCTCGTTGACGCGCCGCGACCAAGCCGTACCCCAGGGATTGATGAGGTGAATGGCAAGGATGGCTGTGTCGCCGGGCAGGCGCCGCAGGTGCTTCTGGCCGAGCCACGCGGTCTGGCAAGTCGAGCCGAACGGGCCCTCGACACCATGCGTACCGGAGATGAGCACGATCAGCTTGCGCGCATCGCGGCGGCCAAGCAGCGCCACATCCGTCGCCAGCGTCTCGCCATCCGGGCCGTTCAGCGGATGAACATATTCAGACAGTTCCGCGCCGGCCCGCTCGGCGGCTTCGCGAAATCTCCTGCGAAGGACGGCGAAATCACGGGCATAGGCGGGGGCTGGCTCATCATGGCGCATGGTCGATCCCACCGGATCGCTGGCGGTTGCGGTCAATCCGTTCATTCCCTGTCGTTCCACCGTGGGGCTATTCATCGTTGTGATGGCTCGTGTTCTGAGGTGGCAATCGGCGCTCATTGCCGGAAAGGAGCGGCCTGGAGGACCGGACAAACCAGGCGTCGGAGGGAAGCACCTTGTCGGGGTTCATGATCGACTGATCGTCCAGCGCTCGTTTCACCCGCTCCATCGCGGCGAGCTTCGTCGGGTCAACCGTCGCCAGCAGCGAATGGATGCGCTTGGACCCAACACCGTGCTCGGCGGAAAAAGAACCGCCAATCTCCCGCAGTTGTTGGTACAGGACGCTCTCGGCAGCCTCCGCTACGTCAGGCGCCAGCGGACCCTGACGGTTGAGGATGATATGCAGGTTTCCATCGGCCAGGTGACCGAAGACATAGGGCGCCAGACCCGGTTCGATCGCTGCGAGCCGGGGCAGGATTCTGTCGAGATAGGCCGGAATTTCCGACAGAGGCACCGACACGTCGAAGGAAGGCGCTTGGGGATGGGCGCGATAGAGCACGCCGGTGTCCTCGCGCAACCGCCACAGGTCTTCCTCTTGCCGCCGCGAGCCGGCAATGATGCCGGTGGCTTCAGGATAGCGCTCCATCACTTCCGAATAGATCCGCTCGAAATCTTCGCGCAGCGCCTCTTCGCGCGCGCCGCCAAGCGACAGCAGCAGGAACAGCGGCTGGTCGAGCGGCACGCTCGGTTCGGACCATTCATGCGCGGCTGCGGCCAGGCTGAAATACGAGGTCCACATCGCCTCCGCCGCGCGCAAATGTCCCGCATCCGATTCAAGCGCCAGACGAATGACTTGCAGCGCCGCTTCGACAGACGGCAGCCCGAAAAGCGCGGTGGCGGTGGCTCGGGGCGAAGGGTCGAGCTTGACGACCACGCGGGTCACGATGCCAAGCGTGCCCTCCGCACCGATGAAGAGATGCTTCAGATCGTAGCCGGCGGAATTCTTCACCACCCGCGTCAGATCGGAATAGACCGATCCATCGGCCAGCACGGCCTCCAGGCCAAGGACGCGGTGGCGCATGACCCCGTTGCGAAAGGCCATCACGCCACCCGCATTCGTGGAAACCATGCCGCCGATCGTCGCCGAACCGCGCGCGGCAAGATCGATACCGGGCTCCAGGCGGTGCTCAAATGCGGCAGACTGCAAAGCTTCGAGCGTAACACCGGCACCGACGATCGCCACGCGCTCGACGGGATCGAGCCGCTCGATCCGGTTCATGCGTGCCAGGGAAAGAACGATCTCGCCCGGCCGCGAGACACTTCCGCCGACCAGGCCGGTCCGCCCGCCCTGCGGCACGATCGGAATCTCATTTTGACTGCAGATGCGCACCACCGCGGCGACCTCGCCGGTCGATGAAGGCGCAACGACGATGCCGGCGGCGCAATCCGTCCCGTTCGAACCAAGGTCGATCGCCCCGGCATCATCACCGATCCGCACATTCGAGGCGCCAACGACATGGCGGATCGCGTCGACAACCGACAACGGCACCGCTTGCTCGATCCAGTTCGTTTGCCTGGGAGACGCGTGGCCGCTCATCGCCCAGCCAATCCCTGAAGCGCCGTGATCAGCCGGTCGTTGTCGGCCGGCAAGCCGATGGTGGCGCGCAGATAGTGCTCGTAGCCGGCTTCGCGCCACGCCTTGACGATGATCCCCTGCTTCAGGAGACCGGCGGCAACGCTGGAGCTGTCGCCCTTGCAGTCGAAGAACAGGAAGTTTGTCTGCGACTGGGCAACCCGGAAACCAAGGCCCGTAAGTGCGGCGGCGGTGCGCACGCGCTCGGCTCTGACGCGGCCCGCCGACGCCTTCATCCAGCTTTCGTCGGCCAGTGCCGCAATAGCGGCGACCTGTGCTGCCGCATTGACGTTGAACGGCGTCTTGGCGGCCGCGATCACTCTTGCCAGTTCGAAGCCCGAACAAACGGCATAGCCAACGCGCAGCCCCGCCAGGCCATAAGCCTTCGAAAATGTGCGCAGCACGACATGGTCGATGCTGCTGTTGCGCAGGACCTCGATGCCGTCGGGCGCGCCGGGATCGGCGAATTCGAAATAGGCCTCGTCCAGGACAAGAAGCGTGCCGGGTCGCACGGCGCCGATCAGCCGTCGCAGGCCAGCGTGGTCGAGACCCGGCCCGACCGGATTCCACGGCGAGGATATGAAAACGATCCGTGGCCCAACGGCGATCGCCGCTTCGAGCGCGGCAAGATCGAACCCCATCTCGGGTTTCATCGCAATCTTGACGACATCGGCACCGGCAGCCAGCGGCTCTATCTCATGCAGCCCGAAGCTCGGCACCGTGGTGACGACCGAGGCGCCCGGCACCAGGACGGCGCGCGAGATGGCGGCGATCATCTCCTCGGAACCATTGCCGGCAACGATCATGCCAGGATCGATCGCCAGTTTTTCGCCAAGCGCCGCCCGCAGCGCCGTGCAGGCCGGATCGGCATAGCGCCATGGCTCGAAGGATGAGGAGGCCAATGCGGCCATGACGGCGGGAGAACACCCATCCGGGTTCTCGTTGCTGGCCAGCCGGGCGACATCGTTGCGGCCACTCAGCGCCCGCGCCATCGCGATGTTCATGCCGGCATTGTAGGGCGGCAAGGCGGCGATATGCGGATTGAGCGGCAGGCTCGACGCTGGTTTGACCGACTGTTCCAAATCCCGACTTCCGTTTCCCCGCGCCCACGCGCGGCAATCTTGTCAAATATCGAGGACGACTGATCCGCGCGGCTTGGAGCAGCACAACAGCACTTCGCTGCTTCCAAGCTCGTCCAGCGGTTCCTCGAAATAGGCGATGTCGCCCGAGATCAGCCGCGACTTGCATGTGCCGCAGATGCCGGCCCGGCAGCTGAATTCCGGCAACAGACCTTGGTTCTCGGCGAAGTCGAGCAACGATACGGCCGAGCCATCCCAGACGGCCGTCAGGCCCGACTTCCGAAATTCCACGGTTGTCGCTTCCCCGGCCGGCTCGATCCTTGCCGGCTGCGCTGGAACCGCGGGAACTCGCACTGCATCGGGCTCAAGCACCGTCGCCGGGCCGAAGAATTCGTAGGCAATGCGATACCTTGGCGCGCCAAGCTCGCGCAGCATGACGTAGATCGCCTGCATGAACGGCGGCGGGCCACAGAGGTAGAAATCATAGTCATCGATCGGCAGCAAACGCTGCAGCACGTCCCGCGAAATCATGCCTTCGCTATGAAAGCGCTGCTCGGCCTTGTCGCGCTCGGACGGGAGCCGGTAGCAGAAGTGTGCGGTCAGGCCGGGACGGGTCGAGACCAGGTCGGTCACCTCATCGCGCAAGGCATGCACATCGCCGTTGTCGCAGGCGTGAATGAAGACGGCACGGCGGTCCGGCAACGAAGCCAACGCATGCAGCATCGACACCATCGGCGTCAGCCCGACGCCGCCGCTGAGCAGCACGACTGGACGGTTGCTGGCCTTGTCGAGCACGAAATCGCCGCGCGGCCCTTCCGCCTGAAGCACATCACCGACGTCGATACGGTCATGCAGGAAGCACGAGCTTATCCCATCGGGAAGCCCCGGCCCGGGTGCTGCCTCACGCTTCACACTGATCCGATAGGAAGCGCTGTCTGGGGAACAGGAGATACTGTAGTTGCGCAGCACATATCCCCTTTCGCCGGCGGCCTCCCGCGCTACCGGAATCCGGAACACCAGGAACTGGCCCGGCTGGAAGTCGCGCCAGTCCTGTGGATCGACCGGCTCGAGATGGAATGAAGTGATGAGGGCGCTTTCGCGCACCTTCGCGACCAATTTCAGGTCGCGAAATCCGCTTCTTGCGATGGTGTCGCGAGCGGTGAATGCATTCATTCGGCAGCTGCCAATTGCTGGCTCTCGCTGGCGATCAGCTTGGCCAGGTTCCGGCGAAAGCGCAGCGGTCCGACATCTATCTTCAGATCGAGATTGGGCGTGCGCTTGTTTGCCATGCCCTTGTGCACGGCATTGAGCACGGTGCGGTCCTCGTCGAAGGCGCCGCGCACAGAGGTGGCGAACTGGCGGGAAACCTCCAAATCGTCGGGGGCGAAATTGCGCATCTGGAACCAGTAATATTTCGTCTGGTTCTCATCGACCGGCGTCATGAAGTTGTAGCTGTCCATGAGGAACACGTCCTCGTGCAGCGGCTTGCCCTCGCCGCCGGTGCGGGCCGGCACGAAGATCGCCTTGATGATGGCGTTGGAGGGGTAGCGCACTTCGTAGTGCTGCTTGCGGTCGCAATTGCCTGAGAATTTGAGGAAAGGCGCATAGAAGGGCGCCGGCGCGGCATCGACCACCCAGCGCCACACGGTCACGCCGTCCGCGCCTACGGTGGTTTCGAGTGGCGCATCCTCCATCGCCTGAACGCCGCCGAAGGAGGACTGGTGGACCCAAGACACATGCGAGGGGTCGAGCAGGTTGTCGGTCATGTAGAGGTAGTTGCAATCGAGCGCCATGGACTCGCCGCGATTGACGCCCCATGCCGGATCGCCCCAGTGGTCGACCGCGAAAATCAGCGCGGGGTCGGCCTTTGCCGCTTCGCCCATCCATATCCACAGCAGCCCGTAACGTTCGGCGATCGGATAGGAACGAACGCATGCCACATGCGGTATCTTTTCAGCACCGGGCACGCGCGTACAGGTTCCGGTGCTGTCGAAGGTCAGCCCGTGATAGCCGCATTCGACAGTGTCGCCCTTGATGCGGCCCATGGACAGCGGCAGCTTGCGGTGGGGACAGGCATCCTCGAGCGCCGCCACCACGCCATCGGTCCGGCGGTAGAGGACAATGTCCTCGCCAAGTATCCGGGTCGGCACCAGCCTGTCGGCGACCTCATGGTCCCATGCGGCAACGTACCAGCAGTTTCGAAGAAACATGGCGTCCTCCCGAGCTTGTGACGCCTAAACGAATATCTTGCGGGCCTGGGACGACATAGGGCTTGCATCTGTGTTCTATTTTAGAAAAACTAAATCAAGCTGACCCCAGGATTGTTGCCCAGGTGAAGAAGACGCCCCCACTGCGTGCGATACAGGCCTTCGAGGCTTTCGGCAGGCGTGGCAGTGTGACGGCGGCCGCCAACGAACTCGGCGTCTCCGTCGGCGCGGTCAGCCAGCAGATCCGCAAGGCCGAAGACGCGCTGGAGGCGCGGCTTTTGGAACGGCGCGGCAGGAGTGTCGCCCTCACCGCGCTGGGCCGCGTTTACCACGCAGCGGTTGCCGTCGGCTTCGAACACATTCGCGACGCCCAGGATCTCATCGAACAGGCCCGGTCCGCGGACACTTTGACCATCTCCTGCCTGCCGTCGTTGGCCAGCAAATGGATCGGCCCGCAGCTCCTGGATTGGCAGGTCGACCACCCCGGCGCGACCGTGCGGCTGGTGGGCGCCGAGACGGAGCCAAGGCTGGGCGCCGAACAAGTTGACTTCCGTATTTCGTACGGCACGAAATATCGTGATTTCGAGCACTACACCGAACTGTTCACCGACTGGGTGGTGCCGGCCTGCTCGCCGACGCTGCTGGCGAAACATCCGGTCGGCAAGCCCGCCGATATTCTCGATCTGCCGCTTCTCAGCATCGAATGGGCCCGCGATCACCGCTCGCCGCCGACATGGGCGGAATGGGCCGCAAGCATCGGCGCGGTGCACCGCAGAACATCCGGCGAAGTGGCCTTTTCCCTGTCGAGCGCGGCGATCGATGCGGCGGCCAACGGAAGGGGCTTTGTGCTGGCGCAACTGTCGATGGCTGCCGACGATATCGCGTCGGGCAGGCTCGTCGCCCCGTTCGACAAGCGGATCAGGCTGCCGGAACCTTATTTTTTGGCTTGGGATCGGGCCATTCTTGAGAAGCCTTTTGGTCCTGAGCTGCGAGCCTGGATTGTTTCGATTTCCAAGCGACTGGGCGCAACCTTAGCCGGATAGCCGAACACCGATCTGGAGACACAAGTTTGCATCTGCCGAGTTCGCGCGCACCAGCGTCTTAAGAGATCCAGACATTGGTCGGCGGTGTGCGGTCCCACGGATTGCTTCAGTTTGCCCTAGATATCTCGACAAAAGTCCGCTTTTTTCGCCCTTCTTGCACCGCTAGCCGTCGGGCGGCTTTGCGACCCAAAACAGCAGCGTTCGCGCCCTCAAGTCAACAGGGGTTCACTCAACTTCCCTGCTGTACGAGATCCCGGCGAACTCGGAGCCCCTGCTTGAGCAAATTCCGACGTACACGAAGTCCTGGCCCCGCCCACAATCGTAACGCCGGCTTCCTCATCAGCGTCCTGTAACCGGCGACGGGTCTCCAACGTGCCCGTGTCGTCATTGCCTGTAACAATTAGATCAAAAGTTTTCTGGCCTGCGAGAGGCGGCCTGCTGTTTTGCTCGAATCACTTGCGATGGAAGGTGCGGCGTTTCGGTGGCAGCCCCAGCGCGCTTTGAAATGGGATAATCCCTCGCAGATCGCCTTTGCAACGGGGATACCAATCTCGGATCGCGAAAGATCGGCGAACCAGACCTGCGAACCACAAACTTCGCCGATTTCATTCAGCAGGTCGGTGACGTTGCTTTCGCCAGCGCTTTCCAGGCCGTCGGCAGGCTTGCCGATGGCGAAACGAAAGTTGCGCACGTCAGCGAAACGCTTCCAGCGGGTCATCCGACAATCGTCATCGCTCATCGTTTTATTACGGGGCCGTTCTGCCCTTTCGGCATGGGCCTGCATTGCAGCTTCGGATTGTATCAATTCCAAAAACGCGGACCGGGCGGCAGCAACCATATCGAAGCTGCACCCGAAACCCACCGCCATATGCTCGCCACTGTCTTCGCAGCTGATCGCCGCCGTCACAATGGCCGTGCGGAAGGACGAGATATCGAGAAGCCAGAGCCTGCGTCCCGTTTCTTGGCGATGCTGCTGGATGTGAGACGCCAAGCCTTGGTCATCAAGCCGCGCGATATCCAGCCGCTTTCTCAGGGAGCCTCGGTGCCACCATATCCCTGTGGCGTCTCGTTCGACGAGTTCAAGCAAGGCGCGGGTTCTTGCATCCGCCCGCGTTGTGCCAGCGGCGCAACCATTGGTGTCGACGTTCAAGCTGCAATCGCCATATGCGACGTCACCAAAGCGGCCATAGCAGAGAAACGCCGGACAAAGCGCGACCCTATCGTCATGGAAGCTGCGAACGGACGCCCATAGCTGGGGATTGTTCAGATGATCCGTTGAAGGGATACTGTCCCAGCCACGCCACATTCTGTTGAGCCGATCGCGATGTCGGATCTGTTCCAGCGAAAAGCCCAATACCTGAATCGCATCGATCCTCATTCCATCGCCTGGAGAGCCGATGCGTGCTGACGCCGTGACGTCTTCGGCTCTGCAGGCCCAGCTGGAAATCTCCGCGGCCTCTCCGAGGCAAGACAGCACGGCCGTGCCGGCATCAAAGCCTTTGCCACTTGCCGTGAATCGTTTCTCATTCCCTTCGAATGGAGCAATGTTGGACATAGCCAGGAATCCACCCGGAACATCGAACACTTCAACGCCAATGTCGTGCCGTGTCGCGAAGTGCAAAAGGGGCAGCCCATTCTCGGGCGCAGCGACAAGGGTCGCAGCCAGATTCTCCAAAACATCCAAATCATCTTCACTCGACTGGCGGTCCCAGGTCGGGTCGTCTTGGTTCACCGTCATCGGCCGGCCGTGATGCATCAGCAGAGCAAGCGTTGTCCAATGCGACCCGCGCAACAGCATGTTGGCTCTTTCAATATCTTGGCTTCTGCTGTTTACGTAGGGTAAGCGGTGGCGCCCGTTGGCGACCGAGACGATAGCCGGCGGAGTTGACAATTTCCACAGACGGTCTGGCGATTAGGCTAATCGGCGGTTTCGAGCTTCGCAAGGGCTCGGAGACGTTCTCGTTGGGCAAGCGGAAGGCCTGCGCGATTCTCGCCTATCTGTTACTGAGCGGCAGGTCACGCGAGACGCGCGGGCGACTGGCGGCATTGCTTTGGAGCGAGCAGGACGAGGAGCATGCGCGCGGATCACTGCGCCAGTGCATAAAGGATCTCCGACGCCTGGCAAGCGAGACCAGGCTTAATTACCTCGCGGTCGACAAGCTCGTCCTGGGAATCGATCCGACTGCAATCCGTTCCGACATCGATGAGCTTGAACGTGCGCTCGACGACCGCAATTATGACGGTGCGCTGCTCCTGCTGGCCAAAGCCAGGGATGGACTTTGCGCCGGGTTGGACGATTGCGATCCTGTCTTCGACAACTGGCTGAGAATGCAGTCGACGATGATAACCGACAGGCTGGTGACACGGCTCGCAGCCTGGCTGGCGGCCGAGACAGACCCGAGACAGCGCAAATCCATCGCTGCGTGCATCCTGCAACTTGATCCGTTTTTCGACGATGCCGTGGTGGAGACCATTCGGAGGGTCTGTGAGGAAAGCGGTTATGCCCGCGCCCTAGCGTTCTTCGACCGCTACGCGGCCGAACTCAAAGCGGACATGGATCTGCGACCACCGGCAGAAATCCTCCACCTTCTAGAGGCGCTCAAGCCGGGCAACGACGGTGAAAAGCGGGCGGCTGACCCCGACCTTGCGCAAAGCGATCACGACAGCCGCATCCCAGGGAAGCCGACAATCGCCATCATCATTGCCAGGCGCGAAGCAGAGAACGAGCACCTGCAATTTGCCTTGGCGACAGAGCTTCTGGCTTCGATTTCCCGATTTAGGCATTGGACAGCCGTGTCAACGGAGTTGCAAGCCGGTGAATTCTCACTGGATCAGATGCATCAGGCGGCAGGCGAACACGTGGATATCGGCGTCCTCATCCGTCTGATCGACACGGATGGACCAGCAGTGTTCCAAATTACCTGCTATGATTTCCTGCAAGAAGGAGAAGCCTTCGTTCTCACCGTTCCGTCGGATCCGTCTTCCTGGCGCTCGGCCTTCAATGAAGTTTGCGCACGCTTTTCCGCGCGCCTGCAGATTGCCTTGTCCAGTGCCAGGCTGCATCGCATATCGCAAGCTTCCCCGAACCATTTCTCGGCCTATGATTGCTGGCTGGACGGACAGCGGCTTTCGATCATGTGGCGAAAGGACACCGAAGAAGCTGCCATCGCCCGCTACGAGGAAGCCATCCGGCTTGATCCCGATCTGTCCTGCGCTTATTCCAGCCTCGCTGCGGTGCTCAACTCGCGTTGGATCGTCGTTCCGGGTGCATCGTCGATCGAGCAGGATCTAAAGCGCGCATTCGAACTGGCCAAGCGTTCGGTCCTGCTCGACCCATTCGACCACCGCAACCAGGTAAATCTGGCCTGGAGCCACCTTCTGGCGCGACGCTGGGAGCTGGCCGATTTTCACTTCAGCCTTGCACATGAGCAAAATGCCGGGAACCCCGCGACGTTGATCGCCTACGCGCTGGCCAGCTCCTTCATGGGTGATCATCAACGGGCATCGGAGCTTTCGAAGCGCAGTTTCGACCTCAATCCCATGCCCGACGCTCACTATCA
>NZ_RZPF01001210.1:0-931 GCF_004022735.1 Mesorhizobium sp. M7A.F.Ca.AU.001.01.1.1 | reverse complement strand
GTCCCGTGCCGGGGCTGTCCGGCCCGCCGCTGAACCATGGCGCGTCGAGCGACCAGTTGGCGCCCGACAGGCCCGCCGCCAGCACCTCGACCATCAGCGCGATGTTGGCGCCGCGCTGACCGCCGAAGGCGAGCATTGCACCCTTCATGGCGGCGGCGGGATCGGTGGTCGGATTGCCGCTGGCGTCCAGTGCCCAGCCTTCCGGGATTGTCTTGCCGTCCTCGGCCGCTTTGCGGATGTTGACGAAAGCGGTGGCGCTCGACGACTGGTCGATGACCAGCGGCGCCCCGTCGGCGGCAGGCGCGGCAAACGACATCGGGTTGGTGCAGTAGACCGGCTTGACCGAGCCCGAGCCGGCAAGCACGGCCGGGCCGTTGGTGGCTGCGAACGACACCAGTCCTTGTGCTGCCAGCCTTCCGGTGAAATAGCCGAGCGCGCCGCATGTATAGGCGTTCTTCTGCGAGAAGATGGCGACACCGAACAGCTTTGCCGCCTTGGCGAGGTCGTCGATGTTGCGGTCGAAGCCGGTATGCGCCAGCCCGCCGCGTGCATCGGAGAGATAGACTGCCAGCGCCGGCCGTGTGATCACCGGGTCGGCATTGCCGTCGATGCGTCCGGCTTCCAGCGCCTCGAGATAGTCGATGAAATGCGACAGACCGACCGAGGAAAGCCCTTCGGCCTCGGCTGATATGATCGAAGCAGTGAGCGATTGCGCCGCTTCCTCATTGGCGCCGGCGCCAAGTGCCGCCATCCGGCACAGTCCTTTTGCCTGGTCGAGACTGAGTTGCATCATGGCCGTCCTAGGGGAGTAGGGGAATAGGGGAGTACGGGACAGTGGGCAGTGAATAGCGAATGGGGATGGAAATGTGAATGTGGATAGTGGCCCGATACTCCCCTACTCCCCTACTCCCCTACTCCCCTACTCCCCTAC
>NZ_RZPF01001209.1:0-933 GCF_004022735.1 Mesorhizobium sp. M7A.F.Ca.AU.001.01.1.1 | reverse complement strand
GTTCAACGCGCGTCCAGCCGCTTTCGCTTGTCCAGCGGCCGGCATAGACCGGCAACGGCGCGGGAAAGCTTGCGCACAAGCTCGCCTCGTCGCCGTAGCGGTGCGGCTGGCTTATCATGGTTGACATTTGCCGATCATATTCCCGCGCGCGCCAGGCATCGAAAGCGGCGATTGTGTCGGCGGAAATTTCGCCGGCATTTGTGCCAACGCAACGGCGCAAAATGCCGATTGACGCCACAACGTGTTTTTCAAGCCTGGCAGCATCATAGTTGAGACCGCGCCGCGCGTAGTCCGGCAGTGAGCGGCGCAAATGCGCGCGGAATCGGTCGCCGTTCGGTTCGGAAATATCGTAATCAATTTCATCCTGGTAGCTGGACGTCCAGCTAAACCAGTAGCGCGCGCCGTTGATTGTAATCGAGTTGTCAGCAAGATAGTTCATGTTTCAAACTCCAGTTTGCGCAATCGCGCGGTTTTCAGTAAGCGGCCATATTGCCGAGATCGGCAAGCTTTGCCCGATAGTCGCGGCGCGCCAGTTCATGGCACAAGTCACGCAATCGAGACTGCAGCGCGCGCTTGCGGCCTTTGTCGGTCTCGACTTTGATTGCCCGTTGCAGCTGCATAACGCGTTTTTGGGCTTGGTTCGGCATTGTCGTTTCTCCTATGCCGCGACCGAATAGGGCCATTCGCGCGGATAGAGCTCCGGCCGAAACTTGCGGCCGATCCAATAGGCGGCATTGCCGAACGCCATGGCGTCCAGAATGTCGCAACCGGCCGCGCGAACGATTGCTTTCTGCCGATCCGCAATCGCCACGATATCGGCTTGCGACTCGGCGGATTTGACGGCCGCGACAAGATCGGCCGTCCAGCGGCGAATGTTTGCCCGGTTCATGGCTTTGAACATTGCCGAGTTGCGAAAGTACGGTTGCACATAGC
>NZ_RZPF01001208.1:0-937 GCF_004022735.1 Mesorhizobium sp. M7A.F.Ca.AU.001.01.1.1 | reverse complement strand
GGTTGAAGGCGGCAAGCGGGTCCTGGAACACCATTTGCAGGCGCGCGCGGCGGGCACGCAGTGCTGCGCTGCGCAGGGCCAGGAAATCGTCGCCTTCGAACTCGATGCGTCCGTCGTCCGGCTCGATCAATCGCAGCACCACCCGCGCGATCGTCGATTTGCCGCTGCCGGAGGGTCCGGCCAACGCCAGCGTTTCGCCCGGCTCGATGTGAAAGGAGACATCGTCGACTGCAGCGATGGTGTTGTCGCCGCGACGGTAGCGCTTGGTGAGGTTGGACACCGCCAGCAGGCTCATGCGTGGAGCCCGGCTCGGTTCAGCAGCGGCTTGGTGTCGAGGCCGATATCGGCATCGAGCAATGCGCGCGTATAGGGTTGGGCCGGGGCGCCGACAATCTGCGCCGTCATGCCAAGCTCGACCAACTGCCCATGGCGGAAAACGGCGATGCGCCCGGCAAGCTCGGCCGCCAGCGCGATGTCATGGCTGATGAACAGCAGCGTCATGCCGTCCTCGGTCACCAGGCGTCGGATCAAGGCGACGATCTCGGCCTGCACGATGGTATCGAGCGCGCTGGTCGCTTCGTCGGCGATCAGCAATTTCGGACCGGCCGCAATGGCGGCGGCGATCGCCACACGCTGCTTCTGGCCGCCGGAAAGCTGGTGCGGGAAGGCGCGCAGGGCCGAGTCAGGATCGGGCAGGCGGACGCGTTCGAGCAGGGTTTTGGCCCTGGCATAGGACTGGGACCAGGTGAGGCCGAGATGGGTGCGGGCGACTTCGGCGATTTGTTTGCCGATTGGCATTACGGGGTCGAGGCTGGCGGATGGGTCCTGGAAGACGAAACCGATATCGCGGCCGCCGCGGGGAGGGTGACTTGATCTGGTGAAGAGCTTTTGCGGTCTGTGCTCTACGAGGCCCCCCTCTGTCCTGCCGGACATGTCC
>NZ_RZPF01001207.1:0-938 GCF_004022735.1 Mesorhizobium sp. M7A.F.Ca.AU.001.01.1.1 | reverse complement strand
CCGCATACATGGCCGTCAGATTGAGGTCATGCAGGATGGCGACCACGCCACCGCCCCTTCTGGCGAAGTCGCGGGCAATGTTCATGATGATCAGCTGGTGCTTGATGTCGAGGCTGGACACTGGCTCGTCGAGGAACAGAAAGCGCGGCTTGCCGTCGAGCACCGGCGCCCAGACCTGGCATAGCACGCGCGCCAACTGAACGCGCTGTTGCTCCCCGCCGGAAAGCTCCTGGTAGAAACGGCCGGCAAAGCCGTCGAGATCGACACGCGCCAGCGCCCGTTCCGGCAGCCGCGCATCCTCGCCCGGCAAGGCGCCCGAACGGCCGCCGACAAGACCAAGCTTGACCACTTCCCGCACGGTGAACGGGAACGACAGCGTCGTCGCCTGCGGCAGCACCGCGCGATGGACGGCTGCCTCGGCCGGCTTCATCGTCGAGAGATCTCGGCCGTTGAGGGCAACGCGGCCGGTATAGGCGAGCTCGCCGGAGAGCGCTTTGAGGAAGGTCGTCTTGCCCGAACCATTGGGGCCGACGACGGCGGCGATCTCGCCGGGCCGCGCGTGGAAATCGACACCACTGACGATAGGCTTGCCGGCGATATCAACCGAAACATCCTTTGCCTCGATCATCAAGCCTCACAAATCAACCACGCCGCGCTTGCGCAGCAGGATCCAAAGGAAGAACGGCGCGCCCGCTATCGCGGTGACGATGCCTATCGGCAGTTCGGCCGGCGCAACGATGGTGCGTGCGACCGCATCGGCCAGAAGCAGCAGCGAGGCGCCGAGCAGCGCCGACGCCGGCAGCAGATAGCGATTGTCCGGACCAATCAGCAGGCGCAGCAGATGCGGCACCACGATGCCGACGAAGCCGATGCCGCCGCTGACGGCGACGGATGCGCCGACCGCGGCGGAGACGCCGACGATGGCCGTGTATTTCAGC
>NZ_RZPF01001206.1:0-940 GCF_004022735.1 Mesorhizobium sp. M7A.F.Ca.AU.001.01.1.1 | reverse complement strand
TCGGTACCCTGAAGGTGGCGCAGCGGCAGATTGTCGAGATCGCCCGCGCGCTGCTCGATCGCGCCCGCATCGTTGCCATGGACGAGCCGACATCGAGCCTGACGCCGAGCGAATTCGAACGGCTGGCGCAAGTCATCACCGGCCTCGCCCGCGACGGCGTCGCCGTCGTCTATGTCTCGCACAAGCTGGACGAGGTGTTCGGCATCTGCCGGCGCGCCACCATCATGCGCGATGGCGTCGTCGTCGATTCCGTCGATCTGAACGACCTGTCGGAGAAAGCGGTCGTGGCGATGATGGTCGGCCGCGAACTGGCGCAGGAGCAGCATAATTCCCATGCCACGAACAAGGTCATGCTGAGCGCGCGTGGCCTCTCCTCGGCGACGAAGGTGCGCAACGTGTCGTTCGATCTGCATCGCGGCGAGGTGCTGGGCATTGCCGGCCTGGTCGGTTCCGGCCGCACTGAACTGCTGCGGCTCTTGGCCGGCGCCGATCGCGCCACGGCCGGGACGATTGCAATCGACGGCAAGGCGGCACGGTTCTTCAGCCCGCGTGACGCGATTGCCGCCGGCGTCGGACTGGTGCCGGAGGAGCGCAAACGCGAAGGCATCGTGCCGCTGCGCTCGATCACCAGCAATATGGCGCTGGCCTCGATGGCCGTGTTCGCGCCGCGCGGCCTCATCGATCACGCCAGGTTGAAACAGGTGGCGGCCGAGAAGATGAGCCGCGTCAATCTGCGCCCATTCCTGCTCGACCGGCCGATCCGCCTGTTCAGCGGCGGCAACCAGCAGAAGGCGATCATCGGCCGCTGGCTGGCGGCGGGAACACGCATCCTCTTGTTCGACGAGCCGACGCGCGGCATCGATGTCGGCGCCAAGGCGGAGATCTATCATCTGATCGAGGAACTCGCCGCCGAGGGCCATGCGGTGGTCGTCGTCTCCTC
>NZ_RZPF01001205.1:0-942 GCF_004022735.1 Mesorhizobium sp. M7A.F.Ca.AU.001.01.1.1 | reverse complement strand
AAGCTGCCTTGATTGCGATCAATGACAGCTCCGGCGGCTGGGCCAACAGTCTGTTGGACGACCAATAGACTCAGGAGATCACACATGCTGATCCGCACATTATCCGCCCTGGAATGCACGAAATTGCTGACCGCCAACCGTGTCGGTCATCTGGCATGCGCGAAGGGTGGGCAGCCCTACGTGGTGCCGGTGCACTATGCGCACGCCGACAATCATCTCTACGCGTTTTCCATGCCCGGCAAGAAGATCGACTGGATGCGTGCCAATCCCCTGGTGTCCGTCCAGGTGGGTGAACGCGGCCAGGGCCGAGGCTGGAGAAGCGTCGTCGTCGATGGCCGTTATGAGGAACTGCCGGACCGGATTGGCCACAAGCTCGAGCGTGACCATGCATGGGCGATGTTGAGCAAGCACGCCGCTTGGTGGGAGCCCGGCGCCCTCAAGCCACTTATGCCTGCGGTGTCGGACAGTGCACCCCACGTTTTCTTCCGTATCTTGATCCAGCAGGTGTCGGGCCGCGAAGCAAGTGAATAGCTTTCTTCACTGCGGCGACCAGCGCTGGACCGATTCAGGAGGAGCGGCTCTAGGTAGTTTCCCGTAGGGACATAACCGAATTTCGCGACCCGCGGATTCGCGCGATTGCTGTGTCACGGATAAAACGGGAAAACAGCCATGCACGCCTACACCTCCTTCAGAATTTCGCTGCCGTCACGGTCTGCCCAGCCCAACCTGCCGGAGGCTTTTGAGCCCGCACTGCTGCAACCACTCAGCTTCTATCCCGCAGGCGCGGAAATCTACGCCCAGGGCGAGAAGGCCGGAGGCTTCTACCAGGTGGAGTTCGGCGCCGTCCGCGTCTACCGCCTGCTTGCTGACGGCCGCCGGCAGATCAGTGCCTTTCATCTCGCCGGAGAGACATTCGGCTTCGAAGCCGACACGACGCACCAT
>NZ_RZPF01001204.1:0-943 GCF_004022735.1 Mesorhizobium sp. M7A.F.Ca.AU.001.01.1.1 | reverse complement strand
GCATAGGTATGGCCGCCACCGGTGTAGCCGATCGCCGTCATGCCGGCGGCGATCGCGCCCTGGATGCCGAAGGGCGAGTCCTCGATGACGATGCAGTCAACGGGATTGGCGCCGATCTTGTCCGCCGCGAAGAGGAAGATGTCCGGCGCGGGTTTGCCGTTCTTGACCATCGAGGAACTGTAGATCGCATCGCCGAAGAAACGCGCCAGCCCGGTCACCGCAAGGCTGTGGTTTATGCGCTCGACGGAGGAGGACGAGGCGACACAGCGGTCGCCTGCAAGCGCCTCCAGAAAGGCAGTGATTCCCGGTGTCGGCTTCAATTCCTGCGAGAACAGCACCTTGGTCTCGGCCCAGATGTCGCCGTCCGCCGCCGCCGGAAACTGGTGGCCGGTCAAATCTTTGATCCTGGCGATGATATCGGACTGCTTCATGCCGATGCATTGGGCGATGACGCTGGTGTTGACGCCGGGCATGCCGTGCTTTTCGTAGACGCGCTCATAGGCGCGGGCGGCCAGAGGCTCGCTGTCGACAAGAACGCCGTCGCAATCGAAAATAATAGGCCTTGGTCGCGCCACGCGTTTCCCTCTCGAGTCAATTTTCGCACATCGCTATCGGCAAAAAGTCAAATGTTCAATAGCACGTGCGGTTTTGGGGGCGCGAAGAGCGGGCTCAAAGCTGGCGCAACGCATCGCTCGCACGGGAAGACACGAGCGCCCGTTGCATGGCTTGCCGGGACTGCGCGCGATCCGGGGTGATCCAGTTCGGTTCGGCGCCGAGAAAGCGGTCGAGGAAAGCCACCGCATAGGCCGGCATCTCGGTCACATTCTCGCGATAGGACCACCAGGTGCGCAAATCGTCGGCGCATTTGTCGATCCCGGGTGTCGTGCCGAATTCCTGCTCGTGGATCGCCGAAATCACCGAGACGCAGTAGTTGGTGTAGAGG
>NZ_RZPF01001203.1:0-951 GCF_004022735.1 Mesorhizobium sp. M7A.F.Ca.AU.001.01.1.1 | reverse complement strand
GTGCCTGTCGATCTGGAATTCGGGCAGGTCGAAAAGGGCTGATCCGAAATCCCTGAAGCCGGTTTGGCGGTCAGGGGAGGCGGCGCGGAAGCGCGGCCTGAGAACGGTGGGAGACGAATGCGGCTTTAGCCGGCCGCATGGATCGCACCACCAGACTGCAACCGCCGGCATGACCGGCATAGACAAAGGCAGGAAAAGAGATGGCTAAGAAAATTGCAGGCCAGCTCAAGCTCCAGGTGAAAGCGGGATCGGCTACGCCGTCTCCCCCGATCGGCCCGGCGCTTGGTCAGCGTGGCATCAACATCATGGAGTTCTGCAAGGCGTTCAACGCGCAGACCCAGGAAATGGAAAAGGGATCGCCGGTTCCGGTTGTCATCACCTACTATCAGGACAAGTCCTTCACCTTCGTCATGAAGACGGCGCCGGTGAGCTACTTCCTGAAGAAGGCGGCGAACCTGACCTCTGGTTCCAAGGAGCCGGGCAAGGTCAAGGCCGGTACGGTTTCGCGTGACAAGGTCCGCGAGATTGCCACCGCGAAGATGAAAGACCTGAACGCAAACGACGTCGAAGCGGCCATGCGCATGGTCGAGGGCTCCGCCCGCTCGATGGGTCTGGAAGTGGTGGGCTAAGATCATGGCAAAGATTGCAAAGCGTGTATCGAAGACCCGCGAAGGCATCGATCCCAACAAGGCTTATGCCCTGGGTGATGCGCTGAAGCTGCTCAAGGACCGTTCCTCGGTGAAGTTCGATGAGACCATCGAAGTCGCCATGAACCTCGGCGTCGACCCGCGCCATGCCGACCAGATGGTCCGCGGCGTGGTCAACCTGCCGAACGGCACCGGCCGCTCGGTACGTGTCGCCGTGTTCGCCCGTGGCGACAAGGCCGACGAAGCGCGCGCCGCCGGCGCCGACATCGTTGGTGCCGAGGATCTGGTCGACATCGTCCAGAAG
>NZ_RZPF01001202.1:0-954 GCF_004022735.1 Mesorhizobium sp. M7A.F.Ca.AU.001.01.1.1 | reverse complement strand
CAGCGGACCGGCAGCCGATGACAGCGCCGACCTAGAACGGACATTCGACGAATTGCTAGCAGCTGGCGAGATCGGCCCGGCCAATGACGGCGACCCCAGCGTGGCGCGCAAAGCGTGTTGATCGCCTGCTGAGACGTATCGGGAGCCAAAGCGACCGTGACGCCCTTCGTCTATTGAACTTCGAGTGGCCTGCCACCCGAAGCTCGGAGAGCGAAGGGTGGTGCCCCTAGCCGGGATCGAACCAGCACTCCTTGCGGAACTCGATTTTGAGTCGAGCGCGTCTACCAATTCCGCCATAGGGGCTCAGGCCGGGCGGCCTGGATGGCGCGGGACTATACGGTTGGAGGCCTGTTCGTCAACTGGCCAATTCCTCGTCGCCCCGGATGCGACCAAACTGCGCCTTTCGATTTCGTGACGGGGCTGCCATTGTGCAGCGCGGAAAATCTTTCTAGACAGGCGGCGCATCAAAGCGCGGCACGTCTGCGGGGACGGATGGCGTGCGCTGGGTCTTTGTTCTGTGCATGCCGTTACACCCCAACCTGCCTGCGCAATTGAACGACACGCATTAGGAGTGCCGATGCTTCGCGGACTTTACGACTGGACCCTGTCGCTGGCGGCCCGCAAATCCGCCGAATGGTGGCTGGCCTTCATCGCCTTCGTCGAAAGCTCGGTGTTCCTGGTGCCGGCCGACGTGCTCTATCTGCCGATGGCGCTGTCGCGGCCGGATCGCGCCTACCGCTATGCGCTGATCGCCACCGTCGCCTCGGTGCTGGGCGGCATCGCCGGCTGGTTCATCGGCCACTATGCCTATGACGCGGTCGCCAGGCCGATCCTCGAATTCTACGGCAAGTACGACGAGTTCGAGCAACTGCGCGCGGGCGCCGGCGTCGGCTTCATCGTCCTGATGCTGATCACGTCGGGTGCCGCCCACCTGCCGCCGATCAAGGTGGTGAC
>NZ_RZPF01001201.1:0-958 GCF_004022735.1 Mesorhizobium sp. M7A.F.Ca.AU.001.01.1.1 | reverse complement strand
GGCACGAGCCTTCACATGCCGGTTTCGTCGGCAGGGGCATGCTGACGGCGGCGGTTTCGGGCGAGATCTTTGCCTCGCCAAGCGTCGAAGCGGTGCTGGCCGCCATTCGCGCGGTCACCGGCCCGGCCGGCTGCCTGCTGATCGTCAAGAACTACACCGGCGACCGTCTCAATTTCGGCCTGGCGGCAGAGAAGGCGCGCGCCGAAGGGTTTCGTGTCGAGATGGTCATTGTCGCCGACGATATCGCTTTGCCCGACATCACCCAGCCGCGCGGCGTTGCCGGCACCTTGTTCGTGCACAAGATATCAGGCCACCTGTCGGAAGCCGGCCACGATCTGGCTGAAATCGCGGCAGCGGCGCGGGCGGCGGCTAAGGACATAGTTTCGCTCGGCATGTCGCTGTCGTCCTGCTCGATCCCGGGCCAGCCGCACGAAGACAGATTTGGCGAGAACGATGGCGAACTCGGCCTTGGCATTCACGGCGAGCCGGGCGTCGAGCGGATTGCGGTGCAGAGCGCCGACAGGCTGGTGGCGATCATGGCGGAGCGCCTCGCGGCACGGCTTGATCCCAAGGCCACCTACGCCTTGCTGATCAACAATCTCGGCTCCGTGCCGCCGCTGGAAATGTCCGTTATCGCCAATGCGGTGCTTGCCTCGCCGTTGGCCAAAACCATCAAACTGACGATCGGGCCGGGCCCGCTGATGACGGCGCTCAACATGAACGGCTTCTCGCTGTCGCTGATCCGGCTGGATGCGGCGCGCGAAACCGCCTTGCAGGCGCCGGTCGGCCCGCATGCCTGGATACCGGCAAAGCCGGTTGTTTCACCTGCCGTCGTGCCGATGGCGAAAGCGGCCGGACAAAGCGTGGCACGCAAGCCCAGCCAGGATGCGCGGACCCGGTCTCTTCTCGTTACCATCTGCGAAAGGCTGATCGCGCTCGAAGCGACTTTGAACGGACT
>NZ_RZPF01000011.1:0-23865 GCF_004022735.1 Mesorhizobium sp. M7A.F.Ca.AU.001.01.1.1 | reverse complement strand
CTGATGGGCCGCTTCCTGGTCATCATCTCGGCGCTGGCCATTGCCGGCTCGCTGGTGGCGAAGAAAACGGTTCCGGCCTCCGCCGGCACCTTCCCGACCGACGGCCCGCTGTTCGTCGGGCTGCTGATCGGCGTCATCCTGATCGTCGGTGGCCTCACCTTCTTCCCCGCGCTCGCCGTCGGGCCGATCATCGAGCACCTGGCGATGGCTCACGGGCAGACCTTCTGAGACCGCCATGTCGTGGTTCAATGCCATGCGCCGCAAGGTCGCCCACAGGGACGATCACGGAAAGGAGGAGGGACCTCCTCCTTTCCCGACCCTGTCGACGTTTCTCGGCCTTGCGGCAGTCATGCTCGTCCTCTGGCTGCTGGCCTACGGGCCGCCCCATCTCTTTTCGGCATCCGATCATCCGGTGCCGTCCAACAACACCGAAGCCGGAGCTTCAAAATGAGCAACTCGAAATCAGCCAGCATCATGGATGCCAGCATCCTGCTTCCCGCCATCGGCGGCGCCTTCCGCAAGCTCGACCCGCGCACGCTGGCCAGGAACCCGGTGATGTTCGTCGTTGCCGTCGTCTCGGCGCTCACCACCGTGCTGTTCGTCAAGGACCTGGTCTCCGGCGGCGGCAATCTCGGCTTCACGCTGCAGATCATCATCTGGCTTTGGTTCACCGTGCTGTTCGCCAACTTCGCCGAAGCGGTCGCAGAAGGCCGCGGCAAGGCGCAGGCGGATTCGCTGCGCAAGGCACGCACCGAGACCAAGGCCAAGCTTTTAACCGGTGAAGACCGCACCAAATACAAACTTGTGCCCGGCACCAGCCTCAAGGTCGGCGATGCCGTGCTGGTCGAGGCCGGCGACATCATCCCGTCCGACGGCGAAGTGATCGAAGGCGTCGCTTCGGTCAACGAGGCCGCGATCACGGGCGAATCCGCGCCGGTGATCCGCGAATCCGGCGGCGATCGTTCGGCGGTCACCGGCGGCACGCAGGTGCTGTCCGACTGGGTTCGCGTGCGCATCACGGCGGCTTCCGGCCACACCTTCCTCGACCGCATGATCTCGCTGGTCGAAGGTGCGGAGCGCCAGAAGACGCCGAACGAGATCGCGCTCAACATCCTGCTCGTCGGCATGACGCTGATCTTCGTGCTGGCCACCGCGTCGATCCCGAGTTTTGCTTCCTATTCGGGCGGCTACATTTCGGTGACCGTTCTGGTGGCGCTGTTCGTCACCTTGATCCCGACCACGATCGGGGCGCTGCTTTCGGCCATCGGCATCGCCGGGATGGACCGCCTGGTGCGATTCAACGTGCTGGCCATGTCGGGTCGCGCCGTGGAAGCCGCAGGCGACGTCGACACGCTGCTGCTCGACAAGACCGGCACGATCACGCTCGGCAACCGCCAGGCGACGCAGTTCCGCCCGGTCAAGGGCGTCACCGAACAGGAACTGGCCGACGCGGCCCAGCTTGCCTCGCTCGCCGACGAAACGCCGGAAGGCCGTTCCATCGTCGTGCTGGCCAAGGAGAAATACGCCATCCGCGCCCGCGACATGGCAACGCTGCACGCCACCTTCGTGCCCTTCACAGCACAGACCCGTATGAGCGGCGTCGACATCGATGGTTCGTCGGTGCGCAAGGGCGCCGTGGATTCCGTGCTTGCCCATGTCAACCAATCGACGGTCGCAGCCCATGCCACGCGGCCCGGCAGCGATACCGTCAGGGATCTCCAGGCCATCGCCGACGAGATCGCCAAGTCCGGCGGCACGCCGCTGGCGGTCGAACGCGACGGCCGCCTGCTCGGCGTCATCCACCTCAAGGACATCGTCAAGGGCGGCATCAGGGAGCGCTTCACCGAACTGCGCCGCATGGGCATCCGCACGGTGATGATCACCGGCGACAACCCGATGACGGCGGCGGCGATCGCCGCGGAAGCCGGCGTCGACGACTTCCTCGCCCAGGCCACACCGGAGGACAAGCTGAAGCTGATCCGCGACGAACAGGCCAAGGGCAAGCTGGTTGCCATGTGCGGCGACGGCACCAACGATGCGCCGGCCCTCGCGCAAGCCGATGTCGGTGTCGCCATGAACACCGGCACGGTCGCCGCCCGCGAGGCCGGCAACATGATCGATCTCGACAGCGATCCGACCAAGCTCATCGAGATCGTCGAGATCGGCAAGGCGCTCTTGATGACGCGGGGTTCGCTGACGACCTTCTCGATCGCCAACGACGTCGCCAAATATTTCGCCATCATCCCGGCGATGTTCGCCGTCTTCTACGTCGCACCGGGACAGACGACCGGTCCGCTGCAGGCACTCAACGTCATGCATCTGGCGACGCCGCAGAGTGCCATCCTGTCGGCCATCATCTTCAACGCGCTGATCATCATCGCGCTGATCCCGCTGTCGCTGAAGGGCGTCAAATATCGGGCCATCGGCGCCGGCGCGCTGCTCAGCCGCAATCTTCTCGTCTACGGCCTCGGCGGCCTCATCGTGCCTTTCGTCGGCATCAAGGCGATCGACATGATCGTCACCACGCTTGGCCTCGCTTAACTCTTTGTTTTAACGCAATTCCCTAGGGAAAACCGCTTCACACTTTTCCTGGAATTGCTTTGAGGAACATCTCCATGCTCACCCAGATAAGACCCGCGATCATCATGATCGTCTTCTTCACGGTCCTGACCGGCCTGATCTATCCCCTGGGCATGACCGGCATCGCCCAGGCGCTGTTTCCGCGGCAGGCCAATGGCAGCCTGGTCGAGAGGGACGGCAAGATCATCGGCTCCGAATCGATCGGCCAGGGGTTTGCCAGCGACAAGTATTTCCACGGCCGCCCTTCGGCTGCCGGCGACGGCTACAATGCAGCCTCCTCGAGCGGCAGCAATCTCGGCCCGACCAGTCCCAAGCTGATCGACCGCATCAAGGGCGACGCCGAGAAGTTGAAAGCGGAAAACCCGAACCAGCCTGTTCCGATGGATCTGGTGACGACGTCCGGCAGTGGCCTCGATCCCGACATCAGCCCGGAAGCCGCCTACTTCCAGGTCGCTCGGGTGGCCAAGGCCAGGGGCATCGAGGAAGCCAGGGTCAAGGCGCTTGTCGATGCCCAAGTCGAGGGCAGGGAACTCGGCTTCATGGGCGAGCCTGTGGTCAATGTGCTTGGCCTCAACCTTGCGCTGGACGTAGCGAAAGAGTGAATGGCGGCGGCCGGGGATCGACAGTACCCCCGGCGCCATCCATGATCGATCCCGATGCCTGACGACAGAAGCAGCGACACCAGACCCTCGCCCGACGCACTGCTTGACCATGCCGAGCGGGAGGGTCGCGGCCGCCTGAGAATTTTCCTCGGCGCGGCACCGGGCGTCGGCAAAACCTATGAGATGCTGATGTCGGGCCGCGCCAGGCTGGCCGACGGCGTGGATGTGGTGATCGGCGTCGTCGAGACGCATGGCCGCAAGGAAACAACGGCCCTGGTCGAGGGCTATGAGGTCATTCCCCGCCGCAAGGTCGACTACAAGGGGCGTATCCTCGACGAGATGGATATCGACGCCATCCTCGCCCGGCGCCCGGCGCTGGTTCTTGTCGACGAGCTCGCCCACACCAACGCGCCCGGCAGCCGCCACCCCAAGCGCTACCTCGACGTCCAGGAGATCCTGACGCACGGCATCGACGTCTATACGACGCTTAACATCCAGCATGTCGAAAGCCTGAACGACGTCGTCGCCCAGATCACCAAGGTCAGGGTTCGCGAGACGGTTCCCGATTCCATCATCGACCAGGCCGACGATGTCGAGATCATCGATCTCACCCCCGACGACCTGATCAAGCGGCTCGAGGAAGGCAAGGTCTATTTCCCCAACACCGCGCAGCGCGCGATCGAGAACTATTTCTCGCCGGGCAATCTGACGGCGCTCAGGGAACTGGCGCTGCGCCGCACCGCGCAGCGTGTCGACGACCAGTTGCTCATCCATATGCAGGCGCACGCCATTCCAGGACCGTGGGCGGCAGGCGAAAGGGTCCTCGTCTGCCTCGACGCGCGACCTGGAGGAGCGGCCCGCGTGCGCTATGCGCGCAGGCTGGCCGACCGGCTGCGTGCGCCGTGGACGGCGCTGCACGTCGACAGCACGCGCTCGGCCAGCATGCCCGAGAATGACAAGGACCGGCTGGCGACGAACCTGCGCCTTGCCCAGCAGCTTGGCGCCGAGGTGACGACCATTCCGGGTCAGAATGTGGCGCAGGACATCGTGCGTTATGCGACGGCGAACAATTTTACCCATATCGTCGTCGGCAGGCCGACCCGGTCGCGCTGGCGCGAATTGATCGAAGGCTCGCTCACCTACGATCTCATCCGCAATGCCGGCGATATCAGCGTCCATGTCATTTCGGGAAGCGAACGCGGCACCGAGGCGGCGTCGCGGAGCGTCAAGGCGGCCGACGAGCAGTGGCAGTTCGAAATCTGGCCCTATCTCAAGGCGACGGCCTTTGTCATCGGCTCGCTCGCCTTCGCCGTCCTTCTCGATCAGTTTCTCGACGTTCGCAATCTGGCGATCATTCTGCTCATCGGGGTGCTGGCATCGGCGGTGACCGGCGGCCTGTGGCCGGCTCTGTATGCTTGTTTCGTCAGCGCCCTTGCTTTCAATTATTTCTTCCTGGAGCCGCGCTATACGCTGACGATCAGGGATCCGGAGAGCATCGTCGCGCTTGGCGTCTTTCTCGTCGTTGCGGTCATTGCCAGCAATCTGACGGCGCGCGTGCAGCGCCAGGCGGTCGCCGCCCGCTCGCGGGCGCGGGCGACGGAGGATATCTACCTCTTTTCGAAGAAGCTCGCCGGCGCCGGGACGCTGGACGACGTCCTCTGGGCCACCGCCTTCCAGATCGCCTCGATGCTGAAGCTGCGCGTGGTGCTGCTTTTGCCGGAAGACGGGACGATCACCGTCAAGGCCGGCTATCCGCCTGATGACACGCTGGCCGAAGCCGACATCGCCGCCGCCCGCTGGGCCTGGGAGCACAATCGTGCCGCAGGTCGTGGCGCCGACACGCTTCCGGGTGCCAAGCGCCTCTATCTGCCCTTGCGGACCGGGCGCACGGCCATCGGCGTCGTCGGCCTCGACAACGACAAGCAGGGACCGTTGCTGACGCCCGAGCAGCAGCGGCTTCTCGACGCACTGGCCGACCAGGCGGCAGTCGCCATCGAGCGTATCCAACTGGTCGCCGACGTCGACCGGGCCAAGCTCGCCGCCGAGGCGGACAGGCTGCGCTCGGCGCTGCTCACCTCCATTTCCCATGATCTGAAGACGCCGCTCGCCGCCATCATGGGCGCCGCCGGCACGCTGCGGGATTTTTCAGCAGCACTTCCCGAACCGGATCGGGCCGAACTGCTGTCGACGGTGCTCGACGAATCCGAGCGGTTGAACCGCTTCATCGCCAATCTGCTCGACATGACCAAGATCGAGTCCGGCGCGATGGAGCCGAACTACGCCTTTCACTATGTCGGCGACATCGTCGGCTCCGCCCTGCAAAGGGCCAGGAAAATCATCGGCGAGCACAAGATCGAGACGGACATCCCCAGGGATTTGCCGATGTTGAAGGTCGACCCGGTGCTGTTCGAGCAAGCGTTGTTCAATCTTCTCGACAATGCGGCGAAATATGCCCCGGCCGGCTCGACGATCCGCGTCCAGGGCTGGACCGACAATGGCTCCGTCCTGCTGCAGATCATGGATGAAGGGCCGGGCATTCCTCCCGGCGATCTGGAACGGATTTTCGACACCTTCTACCGGGTGCGCAAGCGCGACCAGATCCGCGCCGGCACCGGGCTCGGCCTGTCGATCTGCCGCGGCTTCATAGAGGCGATGGGTGGCACGATCACGGCGGCAAACCGGACCGACGGTTCGGGCGCGGTCTTCACCATCAAAATGCCCAAGCCGGCAAATCCGCCCAACTTCGACGCTTCGAATACCGACGATGTGGGTGACCTGGCATGACAAACTCGAACGTCAGGATACTGGTCGTCGATGACGAGCCGCCGATCCGCAAGCTGCTGCGCGTCGGCCTCGGCAGCCAGGGCTACGCGATCAGCGAGGCGCCGAATGCCAGGGCGGCCATCGAGCTGATGGAGGCGGAGAAGCCGGACCTCGTCCTGCTCGACCTTGGCCTGCCCGGCATTAGCGGCCATGAGTTGCTGCGCAAATGGCGCGACGACGGCCTCGACATTCCGGTGGTCATCCTGTCCAGCCGGACCGACGAGGCCGGTATCGTCCAGGCCCTGGAGCTCGGCGCCGACGACTATGTCACCAAACCCTTCGGCATGAACGAACTGGTCGCACGCATCCGCGTGGCGCTCCGCCACAAGTTCCAGCAGCAGGGAGAGAAGCCGATTTTCCAGACCGGCGATCTCAGCGTCGATCTGGTCAAGCGCATCGTCAAGGTCGAGGGCAAGGAGGTAAAGCTGTCGCCGAAGGAATACGACATCCTGCGCATGCTGGTGCAGCACGCCGGCAAGGTGCTGACCCACCATTTCCTGTTGAAGCAGGTCTGGGGCGACTCGTCCGACGTGCAGTATCTCAGGGTCTATGTGCGCCAGCTCAGGCAGAAGATCGAGAAGAGCCCCGACCAGCCACGCTACATCACCACCGAGACCGGCGTCGGCTACCGCCTGCGCGAGGTCGAATGAGCGGGTTGGGCGCTTCTAGCCAGTAGCTTCCAGCTGCTGGCCAAGCGGCTTGGAAACCCGCAAGGCCGCGAGACAGCCGACAATGCCGAGCGGGACGAAGGCAAGAAACAGCCAGGACGCGACATTCGCCGCCGCGTCGTGGTTCAAACCTTGCGAAAAGCCGCTGGCATTGGCGACGATGCCGGCAAGGGCTGCACCCACGGCGTAGCCGATGCGCTGCATGGTCGGCACCGCCGCCGAGGCGATGGTCTGCTCGCTCTTCGGGGCGGAGGCGACGATGACGCGTGTCAGGAACGGCCAGGCGATGCCGAAGCCGCCGCCTTGCAACAGGGCACAGATCAGGATGAGCGGGATGGAGCCCAGGGGTATCGTGTAGGCAAAGCCGGCGATGCCGGCCGCGATCATCACCGCGCCGCCGATGATGATCAGCCGCTCGCGCCGCGGCGGCGCGTTGGCGACCAGGATCGACAGGATCGACCAGGCGATCGATTCGGCGGCGATGATGTAGCCGGTGGTCAGCAGCGGAATGTCGTGAAGGCTGGTCAGCAGCAGCGGCCCGTAGACGCCGAAGGAACAGGTGGCCACCGAAAAAGCGGCAACCATGGTCATGCCGGCGCCGACCGGCGTGCGCCATGAGAACAGCCGCGCCGGGAACAGCCGCGAAAGCGGCTTCAGCGCGTCGATGGTGAAGAACAGCAGCAGGCCGATGAGGCCGAAGGCCATCAGCAGCGAAGAGCGCAGCAAGGCGATGTCGACGCCGGCCGAGGCGATCAGCACCACGGCAACGGCAAGGCAGGCAAGGGCCGCGAACGGGAAGGGCGGCGCCCCGCCTGCGCTCGCCTTCGGCCTCGTCGCCTCCGGCGTGTCGAGCACGATGAAACTTGCCAGCGCCATGGCTGCGCCGCCGAGGGTGAAGATGCCGAAGGCCCAGCGCCATGACAAAAGCTCGGTCATGATCGCGCCGAGCAATGGTCCGCTGAAGGCGGCGACGCCCCAGATCGCCGACATGATGCCGAAAAGCTGCGGCCAGATGGCGCGCGAGAACAGTCGTTCGACCGAGACGAAGGCCAGCGACACCAGCGCACCGCCGCCAAGTCCTTCGATCAGGCGGCCGGCGAGGAACAGTTGCATGGAAGGCGAGGTGGCGCAGATCAGGGCGCCTGCTGCGTAGAGCAGGGCTGCGACCACCATGTTGGTGCGCAAGGGGACATAACTCACCAGCCGTCCGGCGGCCGCGCCGGCAACGATGGCACCGAGTTCGTAGATCGCCAGCGACCAGCCGACGAGCTGCACGCCCGCCAGTTCGCCGACCATGGCCGGCATCACCGTTGCCACCATCGTCTCGTTGGTGGCGTGCAACAGGATGCCGAGGCTGATGAAGCAGAAGCGCGCCAGGTCGCCGCTTGCCCATAATCCGCGCCAGTCGACCTTGTTTGTGCTGATCTCGGTCATTTCCACCCCTGTCTTGCATATCTCGACGCCAGCGCAGGACGCCAGAAGCCAGTGCGGCTTTCCGGCAGGACCATGCGGTTCGACAGCGCCGGATCGGGCGCCGCATCGAGGCGTTGTTTCGTTCGGGGCAGGCTTGTAAAACCTCAACCGGGGTTGAGCTCAAGCGGTTTTTTGAGGACCGTTCGCGCGGCAGCCTTTCCGATTGGCGGGTTCGTTGCGCGATCAGTTCTCGGTGCTGCGCAGCTGGAACTGGCTGACGCCGATCGCGAGGTTCATGCCGGTCTGCGTCTGCAAGCTGAGCGGCTGCAAGGTGAAGGCTTGCGAGGAGCCGCCGACCAGCAGATTGGCGCCGGCGCCGACGGCGGCCGTCACCTCGGCGCTGGCGCCGATGTAGTCGCCGGCCAGCGCACCCGGCGCGTAGATGTTCTTCAGCGGCGTCAGCACGATCCACTGCATGACCGTCTGCTTCGTCGTGCCGATGTCGAGGCCGTATTTGTTGACGGCGCCGAAATAGGCTTCCGACGCGAAGCTCTTGTCGGCGGGGTTGAAGGTGCAGCTCAGATCCTTGCTCGAGCCGAAGATGAAGCCGGTGCCGCCGCCAATGGCACAGTCAAGCGTACCGAGCTCTATGCCTCGGTCCTGCGCCTGCGCTGCTCCGACAAACACGGTAGCGAATATGGCAGCGATGGCTGTCTTCAGCATGATGGTCCCCTCAAAAATCAACGGCGCGGAACCATCCTATCTGGTTCCGCGCCGCGGGGTGAGGGGTCATGGAGCGCACGGCTCCATGCGATCACTTGAATGAATGGATCAGCTGGAGCGAGGTCACGGCCACGGCAAGGTTGACGCCGGTCTGCGCCTGGACGCTGAGCGGCTCCAGCATGAAGGCGCTGTCCAAGCCGCCAACCAGCAGATTGGCGCCGCCGCCGGTCACCACGCTCGCCTCGGCGTTGACGCCGTAATAGCTGCCGGCGAGATCGCCTCCGTCACGGTCCCGGGTCGCAGCCAGCACGGCCCAAACGAGCTGGCCCTGATGCGTCTGGCCGACATCGAGGCCGATCTTGGAGATGACGCCTGTGTAAACCTCGGACGGCCCGTGATGATGAGGCCGGAAGACACAGGACACGCCCTTGTTGGAAGCGACGATATAAGCGGTGCCGCCGTCGATGGTGCAATCGAGCGTGCCGAGTTGCAGCTTGCCGGCGCTGGCTGGAGCCACCGCGAACATCGTCGTGGCGAGGGCAGCGGCGCAGGCGAGTTTCTTGATCATGGGAGGGTCCTTTCGCAAATTGCTTTTCGATAACGGCTTGGGAGGCCAGACCGTTCCGCTGAAAACTTGGCGCGATCAAGGCAGGGGCCGAAAGCCTCCTGCCGGGGTTAATGCGCGGTTGCGAAGTGCGTCTTTTCGGACACGCCAAGGATCCCGCGGCATTTGGATGTCACGCGGATTTGTATGGGAAGCGTTTGCCGAAACCGAGATCAGCTGACGCGGGCGAGGCCATCCTTGGCCGGCTGGTAGGTCGGGTCGAGGCGAACGGCTTCCTTATAGGATTTCGCGGCTTTCGCCTTGTCACCGCGCCGCTCGTAGATCAGCGCCTGGTTGGCCCAGGCCTCGGCGTTCTTGCCGTCGAGCTTGATCGCCATGTTGAAATCGGAGAAGGCGTTGTCCTCGTCATTGGTCGCCAGATAGGAGAGGCCGCGGCCGTTGTAGGGCTCGGCGGCGTCCGGCGCCAGCGAGATGGCGGTCGAGAAATCCTCGATGGCGAATTTGTGCTGGCCCTGGCTCTGATAGATCAGGCCTCGATTGTGGTAGGCGCGCGCGTCGGTCGTATCGAGCTGGATCGCCTTCTGAAAGTCGTTGAAGGCGTCCTGGGTGCGACCCGCCTTGCGGTAGAGATTGCCGCGGCCGATATAGGCGGCGTCATAGTTCGAGTTGATCTGGATCGAACGGTTGTAGTCCGCGAGCGCGGCTTCCTGGTTGCCGAGGAAGCGCTGGATGAGCGCACGATTCGAATAGGCCTGGAAGAAATTCGGATTGAGCTGGATGGCTTGATTGAAATCCTTGAGCGCCGCCTGGTATTGGCCGCCACGGCCATAGGCCGAGCCGCGCACATTGTAGCCTTCGGGATCCTGGGGATTGCGCTGGATGACCGCCGACAGCGAGGAAATGTTCTCGCTCGAGCCTTGCGCCTTGTCGATGTTGTTGAATTCACCGGTCGGGCCCGCCGTTTGGCAGCCGGCAAGCGCCAGTCCGGAGAGCAGGGCCGCTGTCAGGGCGAAACCACGCAATGCGGTCCCGCGCTCCACGCTCGTTGCGTTCATGTCTGCCCTGTCCTCACTTCAAGCCGCGTCGTTCAGATCCGGCTCCCCCTCCGGACCGGTCACATCAAAACAAAAAGGTGGCGGCGATTCCACATCGCGCCACCTCTGATATCCTTCGAAAAGGACGAAAAATTGGCGTTAGAACCGCGGCGGACGCGGAGCGCCAGCTGCACCACCAGCGGCGCCGGCAGCAACAGGGCGCGGCGTCATCGGCAGCAGGCCTTCGCGCTGGGCGCGCTTGCGGGCCAGCTTGCGGGCGCGGCGAACGGCTTCAGCCTTTTCGCGGGCGCGCTTCTCGGACGGCTTCTCGTAGTGACCGCGCATCTTCATTTCGCGGAAAATGCCCTCGCGCTGCATCTTCTTCTTGAGAGCGCGAAGCGCCTGATCAACGTTATTGTCGCGGACGAGTACCTGCACGGGCAATCCTGTCTTTCGGGTTTGATATCAACAGGCAAGCGATCATAGCCGCTAGCCTCCGCGGCGGTTTACACCACGAATTGTGGCGGCTGATAGCAGAATCATGCCGCGCTGTCCACAGCGGAAATGAATTTGCGGTGCCAGCCGCAGTCTGTTTGCCTTGAGATAAGGAGCCGACTAGGCCGTCGCGAGGTGCAGCCGCTCGAAATCCTCGAAGAACTCGCCGTAGTCGCAGGTGATCTCCTCGCCCACGGCGATGTCGCGGGTCGCGGTGGCCCCGCCATATTGCGAAAAATCCGTATTCGGATTGCTGGAATGGTTCATGAAGCGGCCATTGTCGACTTCATAGACCATGAAACCTGGCCGGTCGGGGCTGGGATAGGCATAGCGGTCGAGCAGTTCCCTGAGATGCGGGGGGGCCGCTTCGTATTTGTCCATGGGGACCAGTCGGTCGAAATCCGGATCGAGCCGCCAGATCGAAGCCCCTTTCCTGATCGGCTCCGCAGCGAACACGCCGACGCCTTCGATCGCACTCGCAGTCACATAGGTTCTGATCAACAACATAGTTCCAGACCCCGCTTTTGGACAGAAACGGCATCGCCAAATCGCGGCGAAAAATCAAGACCGGCCGTCTGCCTGGCGGCTATGAACATGCATTCCGGACGCGAAAAGTCTTCACGTCCGGTTGATCGACACGCCGCCATCGGCAAACAGAGCGGCTCCGGTGGTAAAGCTCGAGGCATCGGAGGCGAGATAGAGCGCCGAGCGAGCGATCTCCTCCGGCATAGCGACACGCTTCAAAGCATGCAGGCCTTCGACGAAGGCCCGTGATTCCGGGGTCTTGAAGGTTGCCGCCGGCGTGTCTGTGCCGCCGGGCAGCAGCGCGTTGACCCGCACGCCTTTCGGGCCGTATTCGGCGGCAAGCACCTGTGTCAGTCCGATCAGGCCGGCCTTGCTCGCGGCATAACTGGTCATGCCTGGCATGCCGACTGTGTGGCCGACGAAGGTGGAGGTGAAGATCAGCGAACCACCGCCACGCTCGACCATTGCCGGCACCTGGTATTTGGCGCCGAGAAACGCGCTGGTGAGATTGGTGTCGAGCGTCTCGCGCCAGCCTTCCAGCGGCAGTTCGGCTATCGGTCCCATCAGGCCGACAGCGCCGGCATTGTTGAAGGCGATGTCGAGCCCGCCGAATTTTTCGACCGCCAGATCGACAAGGGCCTTTGCGTAGGCTTCGTCGCGGACATCGCCGGCAAGCGCGATGGCGATGCCATCGGCATCCGCGATTTCGGCGACAAGCGCGTCGAGCTCGGCCTGGCGGCGGGCGGCGACGATGACCTTGGCGCCTTCCTCCGCGAAGAGTTTTGCCGTGGCGCGGCCGATGCCGGAACTGGCGCCGGTGACGATGGCGATCTTGTTTGCGAGTGCGAACATTTTTGCATCCTTTTCTTCGCGCCGGCTTGACCGGCAGTTGGGATGCTTGGTCGCAGATCGAGGCCAGGCGAGCCACCCGATACCCGCCAAGATGCTGGAAAGCGCCGACGCGCCGGATGCGTCTTTTTCACCACGGCGCAAAACGGCAAGCGCCGTCGCAAACAGCGCAAGGGTGGAAGCGCTGTTTCGCTAGTGATACACCTCGCGCGCCGGGACCGACTGAACGCCGGCCGCCATTCGCGAAGCCTTTTTGGGGCGAGGTTGGGACGTTGAAGAAATATTCGGTATTCGCCATCGCCCGTGAAGCCATGCGCGGCCACAAGGGCTGGGAAGAACAGTGGTCCTCGCCTGAGCCCAGGAAAGAATACGACGTCATCATCGTCGGCGCCGGCGGCCATGGCCTGGCCACCGCCTATTACCTCGCCACGGTTCACGGCATCACCAATGTCGCGGTGCTGGAAAGGGGCTGGCTCGGCGGCGGCAACACAGGCCGCAACACCACCATCATCCGCTCCAACTATCTCTATGACGAGAGCGCCGGCATCTACGACCATGCACTGAAGCTGTGGGATGGGCTGAGCCAGGAGCTCAACTACAACGTCATGTATTCGGCGCGCGGCGTCATGATGCTCGCGCACAATGTGCACGACGTGCAGGTGCTGAAGCGCCACGTGCACGCCAACCGGCTGAACGGTATCGACAATGAGTGGCTGACGCCGGAGCAGGCGAAGGAATTCTGCCCGCCGCTCAACACCTCCAGGGATGCGCGCTATCCGGTGGTCGGTGCGGCGCTGCAGCGGCGCGGCGGCACGGCGCGCCACGATGCGGTTGCCTGGGGCTATGCGCGCGGCGCCTCGGCGCGCGGCGTCCATATCATTCAGAATTGCGAGGTCACCGGGGTCAAGCGGGCGGCCAATGGCGCGGTTTTGGGCGTCGACACGACGCGCGGCTTCATCGGTGCCAAGAAGGTCGGCGTCGTTGCCGCCGGCCATTCCTCAGTGATCATGAACATGGCCGGCGTGCGCATGCCGCTGGAGAGTTATCCATTGCAGGCGCTGGTGTCGGAACCGGTCAAGCCGGTGGTGCCCTGCGTGGTCATGTCGAACACGGTGCACGCCTATATCTCGCAGTCCGACAAGGGCGAGCTGGTGATCGGCGCCGGCACCGACCAGTATGTCTCCTATTCGCAGACCGGCGGCCTGCACATATTGCAGCACACGCTGGACGCCATCTGCGAGATGTTCCCGATCTTCACGCGCATGAAGATGCTGCGCTCGTGGGGCGGCATCGTCGACGTCACGCCCGACCGCTCGCCGATCCTGGCCAAGACGCCGGTGCCCGGGCTTTATGTCAATTGTGGCTGGGGCACGGGCGGCTTCAAGGCGACGCCGGGCTCGGGCCATGTCTTTGCCCACACCATCGCCAAAGACGATCCGCATCCGATCAATGCGCCCTTCACCATCGAGCGCTTCCGCACCGGCCGGCTCATCGACGAGGCGGCGGCGGCGGCGGTGGCGCACTGATGATGGCTGGGATGGCTGTCGCGATGCCGCTGATTCTGGCGGGGGAACACGTGCTGGCGGGGGAACGGGGCATGTTCCATTTTCCGTCGGCTGACGAAGTGCGCACGCAACCGATCAGCCGCACCGGCAACGAGACCGTCTGGCCGTTTTCGGTCGACGACGGCACGCTGGCCTGCGTCTGGAGCGGCGGCCAGCGGGTGGTGATGTTCTTCGAGGGACGTCCCGAAGGGCTTGACGAAGACGAGACATTCCAGCCGCGTCAAGTCATCGTCACCACCGATCCGATGCAACTCACTCTCGGCAACATGGCGTCGCGCGATCTGTTTCGTCCCGCTGCAAGCGTGGAGGAACGCATCCGGCTCGTCGCGCCGTTCGCGACCCTGGGACAGAAGCTTTGCGATCAACCGGCGGGCGCCCGCGTCGGCCACGGCGAATTGTAGGAACGAACAAATGCTTCTCATCCGCTGCCCCTATTGCGAGGAAGAGCGTCCGGAACTCGAGTTCCGCAACGCCGGCGAGGCGCATATCGCGCGCTCGGCCAATATGGCCGGCGAGAGCGACGACGATTTCGAAAAGTTCTTCTTCATCCGCTCCAACCCCGAGGGCATCATCTATGAGCGGTGGCGGCACATGCATGGCTGCGCGCGTTTCTTCAACGCCGTGCGCGACACCGTCACCGACAGGTTCGTCATGACCTACAAGGCCGGCGAACCCAAACCCTCCAAGCTGCCAGGAGTTGGCAAATGAGCGGCGCGTCGTACCGCATTTCCGGCGCCGGCCGCTTCAGCCAAGCCAAGACCGCGCGTTTCAGCTTCGATGGCCAGTCCTATGCCGGCATCGAGGGCGACACGCTGGCCTCGGCGCTGCTCGCCAATGGCGTCCATCTGGTCGGCCGTTCGTTCAAGTACCACCGTCCGCGCGGCATCCTGTCGGCGGGCGCCGAGGAGCCGAACGCGCTGGTCGAAATCAGGCGCGACGCGGCACGCAAGACGCCGAACGTGCGCGCGACTGTGCAGGAGCTTTATGACGGGCTCGAGGCGCAGTCGCAGAACCGCTGGCCGTCGCTGTCCTTCGACGTCGGTGCGGTCAACGACATCGCGTCGCCGATGTTTTCGGCCGGCTTCTACTACAAGACCTTCATGTGGCCGAAGGCGGCATGGAAGAGCCTGTACGAGCCCAAGATCCGCGCCGCGGCCGGTCTTGGAGTTTCCCCGGACCAGCCCGATCCCGACCATTATTCGTCACGCTATGCGCATTGCGACGTGCTGGTGCTGGGCGGCGGTGCGGCGGGCATCGCTGCGGCATTGGCAGCGGCGGAGACCGGCGTGCGGGTCATCCTCGCCGACGAGCAGGCCGAGTTCGGCGGCAGCCTGCGTTTCGAGAGCGGCGCGAAAATCGACGGCCAGGACGGCTTTGCCTGGGCGCAAGCTGCCGTGGCGAAGCTCGCCGCGATGGACAATGTCCGCGTGCTCCCGCGCACGACGGCGTTTGGCTATTACGCGCAGAATTTCGTCGGCCTGGTCGAGCGTGTCAGCGATCATCTGAAGGCTCCCGGCCACGATCTGGCGCGCGAGCGGCTGTGGCAAGTCAGGGCCAAGCGCGTGGTGCTGGCCTCGGGCGCCATCGAGCGCCACATGGTGTTCGCCGACAACGACCGCCCGGGCATCATGCTGGCGGGTGCCGCGCGCACCTATCTCAACCACTATGGCGTCGCGGTCGGCAGGAATGTCGGCGTCTACACCGCCAATGATTCCGCCTATGCAGCGGCGATCGACCTGAAGAAGGCCGGCGTCAACGTGGCGGCGATCGTCGATCTGCGCGACAATCCGACCGGACCGGTGATCGACGAGGCGAGGGCGCTCGGCATCGAGGTCAATTTCGGCCGCGCGGTGATCCGCGCCGGCGGCAAGCTGCGCGTTTCCTCGATGACGGTGCAGCCGAAGAATGGCGGCGGCGAACGCATCATTCCAGTCGACGCGATCCTGATGTCGGCCGGCTGGACGCCGTCGGTGCATCTGTTCTCGCAGTCGCGCGGCAAGGTCGCCTTCAACGACGAGACCAAGCGCTTCGTGCCGGGCACCTATGCGCAGGATTGTGTCTCTGTCGGCGCCTGCAATGGTACCGACGGCCTATCGGCGACGGTCGACGAGGCCTATGCCGCGGGCGCCAAAGCGGCCAGGGATGCGGGCGCGAAAACCGCCAAGGGTACGAAGCCGAAGGTCGACACCTCGGAGAGCTGGTCGCGCGGCATGCTGGGTGCGGCTCCTGGCGCCGGGCCGGACACCACGGTGAAGGCGTTTGTCGACTTCCAGAACGACGTCACCGCCAAGGATATCCGCCAGGCGGTGCACGAAGGCATGCGCTCGATCGAGCACGTCAAGCGCTTCACCACCAACGGCATGGCCACCGATCAGGGCAAGACCTCCAACATGCACGGCCTGGCGATTGCCGCCGAGATGCTGGGAAAGCCGATCCCGGAGGTCGGCCTGACCACGTTCCGGGCGCCCTATACGCCGGTGACCTTCGGCGCCATCGTCAGCCATGCGCGCGGGCCGCTGTTCGACCCGACGCGTAAAACGGCGATCCATCCCTGGGCCGAGGCGCAAGGCGCGGTGTTCGAGGATGTCGGCCAGTGGAAGCGCGCCTGGTATTTCCCCAAGGCGGGCGAGGACATGCATGCTGCTGTCGACCGCGAATGCGTCGCCGTGCGCAAGACTGCCGGCCTGTTCGATGCCTCGACACTGGGCAAGATCGAAGTGGTCGGGCCGGATGCGGCCAAATTCATGGAGCTGCTCTACACCAACCCTTGGGAGAAGCTGGAACCCGGCCGCTGCCGCTATGGCATCATGCTGCGCGAGGACGGTTTCATCTATGATGACGGCGTCGTCGGCAGGCTGGCGCCCGACCGTTTCCATGTGACGACGACGACCGGCGGCGCGCCGCGTGTCATGAACCACATGGAGGACTATCTCCAGACCGAGTTCCCGCATCTCAATGTCTGGCTGACCTCGATCACCGAACAATGGGCTGTCATCGCCGTGCAGGGACCAAAATCCCGCGACATCATCGCGTCGCTGGTCGAAGGCATCGACATGTCGGACGAGGCGCTGCCGCATATGTCGGTGCGCGAAGGCAAGATCTGCGGCGTGCCGACGAGGTTGTTCCGCATGTCGTTCACCGGCGAGCGGGGCTTCGAGGTCAACGTGCCTGCCGACTATGGCCAGGCGGTCTGGGAAGCGCTTTGGGCCGAAGGCCAGAAGCATGGCGCCGCCGCCTACGGCACCGAGGCGATGCACGTGCTGCGCGCCGAAAAGGGCTACATCATCGTCGGCCAGGACACTGACGGCACGGTGACGCCGAACGATGCCGGTCTCGACTGGGCGGTCGGCAAGAAGAAGACCGACTTCGTCGGTATCAGGGGCATGGCGCGGCCCGACCTGGTCGCCAAGGGCCGCAAGCAACTGGTCGGCTTGAAAACGAAAGACCCAAAGGTGGTGCTGGAGGAAGGCGCGCAGATCGTCGCCGACCCCAAGCAGGCGATCCCGATGAAGATGATCGGTCACGTCACCTCGAGCTACTGGTCGGAAAATTGCGGCCGCTCGATCGCGCTGGCGCTGGTCGCCGGCGGCCGCGACCGGATGGGCGACACGCTCTACGTGCCGATGCCGAACGGGGTGATCGAAGTGGAGGTTACCGGCATGGTGTTCTTCGACGAGACGGGAGGGCGCCTCAATGGCTAAGGCCGCTGCAAGGAAGACGGCTCCGGCTGCATCGCCTTCGGTCGAGCGCCGTCCGGCGCTGGCTGGACGCAGCACCACTGCTGCCGCCGTCAAGGTCGAGGTGCTGCCGCCGGCCGAGCGCATTTCGCTGCGTGCGCCGGAGGCTTCGGCCGCAGCGCTTTCGAAGGCGCTCGGCGTGACCTTGCCGAAAAAGCCGAAGACATCCTCCTCGAAGGGCGGGCGCACCGCCTTGTGGCTCGGCCCCGACGAATGGCTTGTCATCGATGAAGCCGGCAACGATCCGCTGGCCGATTGCGCCGGGGTTGCCGCTTTGCACTCGGCGGTCGGCATCTCGCATCGCAACATCGCGATATCAGTGACGGGCGCGGGGGCAGCGGCGACGATCAATGCGGGCTGCCCGCAGGATCTGTCGCTCGACGCCTTCCCGGTGGGCGCGGCGTCGCGCACCATCCTGGGCAAGACCGAGATCGTGCTGTTGCGCACAGCCGCCGATGCCTTCCGGGTCGAATGCTGGCGTTCCTTCTCGGACTATGTCTTTACTTTCCTGTCCGAGGGATCGCGCGACGCGGCGGTCTGAACTCGGAACGTTTTGCAGGGCACGCTCGTTCTGCATCCGCACGCCGAGGGAGAAATGCCGATGCCGTCGAATTCCGCGCCGAAGTCGCCGGTCAAAAAGACATCGGCCGTCCGCTCGCTCGAACATGAGCGACATGAAGCCCCGAGCGCCGAAGAGGAACTCGAGGAAGGCCTCGAAGACACGTTCCCGGCCAGCGATCCGGTATCCATTACCGGAACCGCCATCCCCGGCGCACCGGCGAAACCGGGCAAGGCCAAGACCGTGCCGGGGCGCAAGAAGCGCAAGACCTAGTATTCCATCGGGCCAGATCGCATCGGACCTTCTCAATCTCCTTGGGCGTGCTATTTAAAGCGCTTTGGGAGATGAAAATGCCGACAAAAGCGATCGTTTGGGGCGAGAACGTCCACGAGCAGACCAATGAAGCCGTGCGCGAACTCTATCCCTTGGGGATGCACGGCACCATCGCCGCCGCGCTCAACCAGGACAAGGGCATCGAGGCGGCCACCGCCACCTTGCAGGAGCCCGAGCACGGCCTGAGCGAAAAGCGCCTGGCGGCCACCGACGTGCTTTTGTGGTGGGGCCACGCGGCGCATGGCGAGGTCAAGGACGAGATCGTCGAGCGGGTGCAGAAGCGGGTCTGGGAAGGGATGGGCCTGATCGTGCTCCATTCCGGCCACTACTCGAAGATCTTCAAGCGGCTGATGGGCACGCCCTGTTCGCTGAAATGGCGCGAGGCGGGCGAGCGCGAGCGCGTCTGGGCGATCAACCGCGGCCACCCGATCGCGCAAGGCATTGGCGAGTGCCTGGAGATCGGCGAGACCGAAATGTATGGCGAGCCGTTCGCGGTGCCGGAGCCGCTGGAGACGGTGTTCGTCTCCTGGTACGAGGGCGGCGAGGTGTTCCGGTCAGGGCTGACCTACCAGCGCGGCGCGGGACGGATCTTCTACTTCTCGCCCGGCCACGAAACCTATCCGATCTATCACAATGAGGGCGTGCAGCAGGTGCTGCGCAACGCCGTCCATTGGGCGCACAATCCGGCGCCGGCCTGGTCCGGCATCACCAATGCGCCGAACGTGCCGACGGATGCGGCCAAGGAGAAGATCGTGCAGAAGGGGCTGCGCCTGCATGCCGATGGCGACAAGGGCCTGAGCTGATTGGGGCGGCCTGAGCTGATCGGGCCTGAGTTGCCCAAGGCGTGAGTTGATTTTGGGGGCTTGGGGCTAATGCATCGAATTCTTCTGCTCGGCACCGGCGGTATCGCCGGGCATCATGTCGAGGAGTTTGCCGGGATTCCCGGCTGCAGCATCGTCGCCTGTGTCGACCAGGTGCCCGGTCGCGCTGCGGCGTTCGCCGCGGCCAGCAAGATCGGCGATTCTTTCGAGAGCCTGGAGGCGGCGATCGCCTGGGGCCAGTTCGATGCCGCCATCAACGCGACGCCGGATGGTGCCCATAGGGCGACGACGCTGGCGCTGCTCGGCGTAGGAAAACATGTGTTTTGCGAAAAGCCGCTGGCGCCGAATCATGCCGACGCACTTGCTATGACCGAAGCGGCCGAGGCTGCCGGGGTGATCAACATGGTCAACCTCACCTATCGCAACTCACCGGCGATCCACGAGGCGCGGCGCATGGTTCAGGCCGGCGAGATCGGCGCATTGCGCCATGTCGAGGCGAGCTACCGGCAAAGCTGGCTGGTCAGCAAATCATGGGGTGACTGGCGGGTCGAGGACAAATGGCTGTGGCGCTTGTCCAGCCGGCACGGTTCGACCGGCGTGCTGGGCGATGTCGGCATCCATATCCTGGATTTCGCCACCTATGGCGCCGGCCAGGATATCGTCAGCCTGCATGCCGATCTGGTGACGTTTCCGAAGGCCGAGGGCGAGCGCATCGGCGACTATGTGCTGGACGCCAATGACAGCGTGGCAATGACGGCGCGGCTCGATTGCGGCGCGCTCGCCACGATCGTGGCGAGCCGCTACATGACCGGTCACGCCAACGATCTGTCGCTGGCCCTGCACGGCACCCAGGGCGCCATCAAGGTCGAGACCGACGGCAAGGCATCGAGCCTGTCGGCCTGCCTCGGCGGGGATGTCGATCTTCAGCGCTGGCGGACTTTGGATCTGCCCAGTGTCAAGCGCAATGCGCGACGCTTTGCCGATGCGCTGGATGCAGGCCGGAATGGCGATCCGTCGTTCCGGCGCGCCGCCGACATGCAGAAGCTGATCGACGCAGCCTTTGAAAGTTCAGCGGCGAAGCTGCCGATTTCGGTCGCTTGAAGCTGGCCGACTTGTGCCGGCCAGACGTGATCTTTGCTGATATCAGAATGCGCTCGGCACAATCCACGGATTGATGCTGATGCCGAGCCGCGGGCCCTTGCCTTCAGCGGTGTTTTCCGTGGCACCCTTCTTCTCGACCGAACCGGTCGAAGCGCAATCGAGCTTCAGGTTGGTCTTGGTGTCAACGCAGGCCGCCACCGGCGCATGCTTGACCGGATGGGTGGTGTTGGCGGCGAAAGCCGAGCCCGAAAGTGCCAGCACGGCGGCGAGGGTGAGGAGTGTCTTTTTCATTGTCAGTCTCCGGTTTCCGGGTCGAATTCAATTCGTACCGACGGGTGAATTTTTCTCGTACATGTACGATAGACTGTACATATACGCCGTCGATTGGGAATTCAAGGGAAAACCGTACGCGTACGATAAATTTTTCGTTAACCAAGAAATCCCCCCAGGGTCTGGCTGGGGCGGAGAGAAAATATGGAAATGAAAGGTCAGCAGTTGACCGGTGTCTCGGTCAATGGCGGGACGTTTTGCGTGCTGAGCGTGGCGAGCGTGAAATCGCACATCCGCTTCACGAAGGCCTGCGGGTCGCCGAAGGGGTAGAATGGAAAGGTGATGAGCAGCGAGATCGTGCCGTGGCCAACCGCCCACAGCATGGTGGCGATGGCGCGCGGATCGCCCTGCAATTTTCCGGCGGCAACGCAGGCCTCGACCCGGCTGATCAGCGCCTTCATCGCCGGGTTGCTCTCTTCCATGTCGTCGTAGCTCCTGCCTTCCGGCAGCTTGGTCTTTTCGGTCATGAATACGGTGCGGTATTCGTTGGGATTGCCGAGCCCGAAGGCGGCATATTCCGTCATCACCGCCTGCAAGGCTGCGATCGGATCATCGGACGGATGCTCCTCGATGCGGCGAGCAAGCGTCTCGAATGCGTCCTCGGCCAGAGCGAACAGGATGTCCTGCTTGTCGGCGAAGTAGGAATAAACGGACATCGGGGCGTAGCCGACCCGCTTGGCCAGCTTGCGGATGGTCAGGCCCTCATAGCCCTCTTCCTGGACAAGCTTATGCGCGGCCTCGAGCAATTCGGAGCGCAGTTCTGCTTTTTGTTTCTCGCGGCGTGTCTGGACGCTCTGCGGCAAGATCTGGTGCCTTCGGTTGGGTTGGTGGCTGGCTAAATTATATACGCTGTACGGAAACGGACAAGGGCACGGGAAGTTCCCAAACGGTATGCTTCGGATCGTGCCGACGCTTTTCGAATTTTGGCAGCCCCGTGATCAGCACCGTTCCTCTCTCGAAATGGCCCATCACGCCTCCCTGTCGATCAGTTCTGCGGCAAGACACGAAAGCAGTTTCACCGCCTCGCCATAGGTTTTCGCCTTCTCGGGATTGGAGGCGTTGCCGTCCAGCGCCCGCTTGAAGACGCCCTGGCAGATGGCAGCCAGCCGGAAGAAGGAAAAGGCGAGGAAGAACGTCCAGTTGCCGATACCGGTGAGCCCGCGCCGCCGGCAGTAGGCGGCGACGTAGTCCTCTTCGGAAGGCAGGCCGAGTGCGGAACGATCGATACCGCCCAGGCCGCGAAAGCCGGAAGCGTGCGGCAGCCGCCATTGCATGCATTGATAGGCGATATCGGCGAAGGGGTGGCCTGATGTCGAAAGTTCCCAGTCGAGCACTGCCAGAACCGTTGGCCGGTCCGGCGCGAAGATCAGATTGTCCAGCCGGTAGTCGCCATGGACCAGTGAGATCCGGCCGTCATCTACGGGCATATGCGTTTCCAACCAGGCAATCAGCCGGTCCATGTCGGCGACGGTGCCGGTTTCCGAGGCACGGTACTGGCTCGTCCAGCGCGCCAGTTGGCGCTCGAAATAATTGCCCGGCCGGCCGAAATCGCCGAGCCCCACAGTCTCGACATCGACCTCGTGCAGGGCGGCGAGGGTGTCGTTCATGGCATCGTAGATGGCGGCGCGTTCATCATTGTCGCCAGCCTCCGGCAGAGCCGGATCCCAGAAAATGCGGCCGTCGAGGAAATCCATCACGTAGAACATGCGGCCGATGGGCGAGCCTTCCGCCGACAGATGCAGCATGGCCGGCACAGGCACGGCGGTGCCGGCAAGCGCGCTCATCACCCTGAATTCGCGGTCGACCTGGTGCGCCGATTTCAGCAATTGCCCCGGCGGCTTGGCGCGCAGCACGTAACGGCCGCTTGCCGCCGTCAAAAGGTAGGTCGGGTTCGATTGGCCGGATTTGAACTTCTCGACTGCCGCAAGCCCGGAAAAGCCCGGTATGTTCGCCTCGAGGTAAGGCGCAAGCGCTGCCTGGTCGAGAACGGGATCACTCATGCCGTCTCGGGCTGGCGTTCGATCAAGGTCAGCGTCAGCCAGCGCGCGGTCAGTGCCGGCTTCTTCGAACCCTCGATCTCGATCGTCACGTCATGCGCGGTCTGCACCCAGCCCGACGGCCTGACCTTGACGTCGGCCAGCACGAAACGCGTGCGGATGCGCGCGCCGGTTTTCACCGGCGCCAGGAAGCGCAGCGAATCGAAGCCGTGGTTGACGCCCATCTTGCCGTTTTCCAGCGGCGGCATGGTCTCGAAGGTCATCGCCGACAACAGCGACAGCGACAGGAAGCCGTGCGCGATGGTGCCGCCGAACGGCGTTTCACGCATCGCCCGCTCCGGATCGCAGTGGATGAACTGATGGTCGTCCGTGGCGTCGGCGAACTGGTCGATCATGCGTTGCGTGACCACCCGCCACGGCGACACGCCGACCTCCTTGCCGACACTGGCCAGAAGCACATCGAGACTGATCGGTTCCACGCTCATGTCCTCCAGTTCACCCCCGGCTTCTGTGGCCGGAAAATGTCATTCCTTGAACAAGGTCAGCCCATGCTGCACCGACTGTCCGCCGTCGATCGGCAAGATGGCGCCAGTGACATAGCTGCCTGCACGGCTGCACAAATAGAGCGTTGCGCCGGCGATGTCATCCGGTGCGCCGATACGGCCGATCGGAACATGGCTGCCGACGTGCCTGGCCTGTTCCTCTGTGGCGGTGGCAAATGCCGTCATCCGGCTCTGGAAGGGGCCGGGGGCAAAGGCGTTGACGGTGATGCGGCGGGCGGCGAACTCGAGCGCCAGTGTGCGCGTCAGATGATGAACCGCAGCCTTCGAGGCGGTGTAGGAATAGGCGTCGTCGGCCAGCGGCTGCGTGCCCATTACCGAACCGAGGTTGATCACCCTGGCCGGATCGGCGTCGCTGGCGGCGGCATCGAGCAGCCGCAGCAATTCGCGCGTCAGATGGAAGACCGCGGTGACGTTGACGCCAAACACCTTGGCCCATGCCGAATAGGGGAAGCTTTCCAGCGGCGCGCCCCAGGAGACGCCGGCGTTGTTGACCAGAATGTTCAGCCGTTCGGTGCGCGATTTGACCTCGGCGACGAGTGCGGCGATGCCGGCTTCGCTGGAAACGTCGCCGAGGTCAAATCG
>NZ_RZPF01000119.1:0-11569 GCF_004022735.1 Mesorhizobium sp. M7A.F.Ca.AU.001.01.1.1 | reverse complement strand
TGATGGTAGAGCGGCCCCTCGCCCCAAGGCGCTGTGGCACGGGTGAAATAGAGCGCCCTCAGCCTGCTGCCGGAAAGCGGCGAGCCGACGATCTTGACGACATTGGGATTGGTCTTTTCCTCATCGCGGACGATCTCGACGCCGAGCGTGGCGATGTCCACCGCACTGTCCTCGAAAGGCCTGAGCGACGCGGCGATGATCCGGGGATCGATGGTCGGCAGGTCGCCCTGCACATTGACGATGGTTTCGACCTTGCGCCCGGGGTCGAGAGCGACCAGCGCCTCGTGGATGCGGTCGGAGCCGGATTCGTGATCCATACGCGTCATCACGGCCTCGAAACCGTGCGCGCGCACCGCTTGCGCCACGCCTTGCGTGTCGGTCGCCACCACCACCCGGCCAAGGCCGGCTTCGGCGGCGCGGCGGGCGACATGGACGATCATCGGGGCGCCGGCGATGTCGGCCAGCGGCTTGCCCGGCAGGCGGGTCGAAGCCATGCGGGCCGGGATCAGGATCAGCGTGGACATTTCGGGTGCAAGGCGTCTCGAAAGAGGACAGGGAAAGTGGCAAAAGGTCTCACTGGAAGCGCCCTTATAGGTGTTGCAACGCCGCAGCAAAAGACCTAGTTTCCGCCCGATTTGACCGCCCTGGCAGGACGGTCACGATACCGACGGACGGAGTGGACGGTTCTGTCCGCCGGAAAAGGGAGCAAGGGGCGTATGGATTCCAACGAAGTCAACAAACTGCTCGCCGGATTGCTCGGAACCGTTTTCGTCGTCTTCTCGGTCGGCATTGTGTCCGATGCGCTGTTTGCGTCGCCGGCGCCGGAAAAGCCTGGTTTCGCCATCGAGGCCGCCGAGCCCGCCGAAGGCGGTCCGGCCGCGCCCGCCGCCGCGGCCAAGCCGATCGCCGATCTGCTGGCGACCGCCAATGTCGAGCAGGGTGCTGCCGTCTTCAAGAAGTGCCAGGCCTGCCATTCCGGCGAAAAGGGCGGCCCCAACAAGGTCGGCCCGGACCTGTGGGACCTCGTCGACCGTCCGGTCGCCGAGCATGAAGGCTTTGCCTATTCGGCCGGCATGAAGGAATTCTCCAAGGGCGGCACCGAGAAGTGGACCTACGACAACATCAACCACTTCATCACCTCGCCGAAGAAATTCGTGAAGGGCACCGCCATGGGCTTCGCCGGCCTGCCCAAGGACGAGGACCGCGCCAACGTCATCGCCTATCTGCGCACGCTGTCCGACAATCCCAAGCCGCTGCCGGCACCCGGTGCCGCCGCCGATGCAGGCGCCAAGCCTGCCGATGCAGCCGCTCCGGCAAAGCCGGCTGAGGGTGCCGCGCCGGCCGCTCCCGCCGCCCCGGCTCCGGCCGCACCGGCACCGGCGCCTGCCCAATAATTTCGATATCATCTCGACGACCTTGAAAAAGCCGGGTTCAGCCCGGCTTTTTTATTGGGAAAACCGCATAGGCGGCGACAAAGCCGCGCATGACGGTTTTCACGAGCGCCAAATCATCTAGATTGCCCATGAACGGGCATCGCGAAGAGGATAGTGCATGACGGTTGGCCGAACGCTTCTCAAGTCGTTGCTGGCGGCAGCCCTTCTGGCGGCGGGATTGCAGGCTGCCCGCGCCGACGAATGGCGCACCACCTCATCGCTGATCGGCGAGTCCAAATACGGCGCCAATTTCCAGCACTACGATTACGTCAATCCGAACGCGCCCAAGGGCGGCACGCTGAACTCGGTGGAACTCGGCACCTTCGACAGCTTCAATCCTTTCATCGCACGCGGCACCCCTGCCGCAGGATTGAACTATCAGGGTGGGCTCCTCTACCAGTCGCTGATGGCGAAATCCCTTGACGAGGGCAGCGTCAACCATCCCGAGATAGCAGACGCCTACAAGTACCCAGCCGATTTTTCATCCGCAACTTATCGGCTCGACCCGCGTGCCAGATGGCATGATGGCCAACCGATCACCGTGGATGACGTGATTTGGTCATTTAACTTTCTCAAAAAGGAAAGTCCGCAGTTCAACCGCTATTTCGCCAACGTCACCGAGGCGGTCGCCGTTTCAGATCGGGAAGTCGAGTTCCGTTTTGATCAGAAGGGTAATCGCGAGTTACCGCTGATCATGGCGGATGTGGTGGTGCTGCCGAAGCACTGGTGGGAAGGCACCGATGCCAACGGCAAGAAGCGCGACATCACCCAGCCAAGCCTTGAAATCCCGCTCGGCTCTGGACCCTACAAGATCGAGAGCTTCAAACCTGGTTCGGAAGTCGTCTGGCGACGCGTTCCGGACTTCTGGGCCGCCGATCTGGCCATCAATGTCGGGCGCAACAACTACGACACCAGACGCTACACCTACATTCTCGATGACAACGCCGCGTGGCAAGCCTTCACCAAAGGCGGATATGAGGACATCCAGGCTGAAAACAGTGCGCGATTATGGATGACGCGCTACAATTTTCCGGCTCTCAAAGCCGGCGATGTCATCAAGCGGGAGTTCAAGGCGACATCACTCGCCTCGATGCAAGGTTTCATGCTGAACACGCGACGGACAAAGTTCCAGGATCGGCGCGTGCGCGAGGCGCTCGGTTACGCCTTCGACTTCGAAACCTTGAACCGCACCCAATCCTTCGGCCTCAACACCCGCTCCAACAGCTATTTCATGGGCAGCGAACTTGCTTCGAGCGGACTGCCGCGGGGCAAAGAATTGGAGATCCTCAATCAATACAAGGGCAAGCTCCCGCCAGAACTGTTTACCCAGGAGTTCAAGCTTCCGGTCTTCGATAGCCCGAAGGCCGAGCGGTCGTACCTGCGCGAAGCGATCGATCTGTTTGCGGCGGCGGGTTGGAAAATCCAGAATGGCCGTATGACCAATGAGAAAAGCGGGGAGCCTTTTACCGTCGAGATTCTGGGCTTCGACCAGGGCGCCGAACAAACGGTCAATCCATTTGTAAATATGCTGGGAAAGATCGGCATCTCGGCTTCGTTCAGGATAGTCGATACCAGCCAGTACATCGCTCGCGTCAACAATTTCGACTACGACGTCATAACCTCTCGGCTGCCGCAGTCGGACTCGCCGGGCAATGAACAACGCGAGTACTGGAGTTCGAAGGCAGCCGATACACCGGGCTCACGAAATTACGCGGGGATCAAGGACCCAGTGGTCGACGCACTGGTTGAACGCGTTATCTTCGCGACGGATCGCGACGACCTGCTCGCCGCCACTCATGCGCTCGACCGGGTTCTGTTGTGGAATTTCTATTGCGTCCCGCAATTCACCCGATCAGTAACCTGGCTGGCCTACTGGAACAAATTCGGCATCCCGGAAAAACAGCCGACTTACTTGGGTCCCGACATCGATTCCTGGTGGATCGACCCGGACAAGGAGAAGGCGCTGGCGGCCAAATACAAGGGCGGCAATTGATGGCGGCCCTGCCCCGCCGCGACTTTCTCGCCCTGGGCAGTGCCGCGGCAGCCGCTGCCCTGTTGCCCGGCCGGGCCTTCGCCGACATTGCGACTGGCATCAAGCTGCATGGCCTGTCGGCCTTCGGCGACCTCAAATACAAGCCCGATTTCGCGCATTTCGACTACGTCAATCCGGACGCGCCCAAGGGCGGCCAGATGAATTTCGCGCCGCCGAACGCAACCCTCAATCAGAGCTTCCTGACCTTCAACACGTTGAATTTCCTGGTGTTGAAGGGGGAGGCGCCGCCGCGCGCCGAACTCTGTTTCGATTCGCTGATGACAAGCGCGCTCGATGAGCCGGATGCAGTCTATGGCCTGCTTGCCGAAACCGTTACCCTGTCGCCAGACCGCAACGGTTTCCGCTTCGTGCTGCGACCGCAAGCGCGTTTCCACGACGGCTCGCCGCTGACCGCGCAAGACGTTGTCTTTGCGCTGAAGCTCTATAAGGACAAGGGCCATCCGAACCTTTCCCAGGCGTTGCGGTACATGACCGACGTGGTTGCGGTCGATCCCACCACCGTCGATCTCACCCTCAACGGCAAGCAGTCGGCGCAAAACGTCCTTGCGATCGTGGGGATGCCGATCGTCTCCAAGGCATTTTATACGGCCAATGATTTCGATGCTTCGACCATGACGCCGCCGCTTGGCTCGGGTCCCTACAAGATTGGACGCGTGGCGGCCGGACAGACGGTCGAATATGACCGCGTCGCCGACTATTGGGGCCGCGATCTCCCGGTGAACCGCGGCCTCTACAATTTCGACCGCATCCGCATCGACTTCTATCTTGACCGGCAGGCGGCATTCGAGGCCTTCAAGAAAGGCGACACGCATTTTCGCGAGGAATTCACCTCACGGGTATGGGCGACCGGATACGACTTTCCGGCGCTGAAGGACGGCAAGGTCCTCAAACGGGAATTTCCCGGCGAGAAGACGCCAGACATGCAGAGCGTCGCGCTGAACCAGCGTCGTCCGCAATTCCGCGATGAGCGGGTGCGGCGGGCGATCGCCAGATGCTTCGATTTCGAATGGATGAAGCGGGCCTTGTTTTACGGCTCCTACGAGCGCTCTCAATCGAACTTCGAACGATCGGATTACAAGGCCGAAGGCCTGCCCTCGCCTGACGAATTGGCCCTGCTGGAGCCATTCCGGGCCGAGTTGCCGCCAGAGGTTTTCGGTGAAGCGGTAACACAGCCCCTGTCCGACGGTTCGGGCCATGACCGCAAGCTGCTGGGCGAGGCTTCGAGATTGCTTGCGCAAGCCGGCTGGAAGCGCGACGGCAGTTTCGTCGTCAATGACAAGGGTGAGCGGCTGCGGGTCGAAATGCTGGCGGAGGACGATGGCATCGTTCGTATCTACACCCCGTGGTCGGAGAATATGAAGGCGATCGGGATCGACGCATCGATCCGGCAAATCGATTCGGCGCAGTATGAGCAGCGGCACAGCAATTACGACTTCGATCTTGCCTTGCTGCATTGGTCGATCGGGGCGACGCCGACTGACGACAGCCTGCAGATGCTCTATGATTCCCGCATGGCGAAAATCCCGGGGCAGCGCAACTATCCCGGCACCGAAAGCAAGGCCATCGACGCCCTGATCGCGGCAGCAGCCAAGGCGAAAGACCGTATAGAACTCGTCACGGCGCTCAGAGCGCTCGACCGGGTCTTGCGCGCGCGGCTGGACTGGATTCCAACATACTATCTGGCGAATCACCGCGTCGCCTATTGGGACATGTTCGGCTTTGTCGAACAGAAGCCTGATTTCGGCTTTCCGGTCGAGACGCTGTGGTGGTTCGATAAGGGCAAGGCGGCAAGAATTGGCAAAGGCTGAGATGTTCGCTCAACGAGGGCAGAAGGCCTGATGGGCGCCTATATCCTGCGCCGCATCCTTTTGATGATCCCGACGCTGTTCGGCATCATGGCGATATCCTTCGCCGTCATCCAGTTCGCCCCCGGCGGTCCGGTCGAACAGGTCATCGCCCGGCTGACCAATCAGGGCGGCAGCGACCGCCTCGGCGGTGGTGGCGGCGACGCGGGTGCCGGCGGCAATTTCGATGCCGCCGGTGACGTCAGCTCGAAATATCGCGGTGCGCAGGGGCTCGATCCGGAATTCATCAAGAAGCTGGAAAAGCAGTTCGGCTTCGACAAGCCGCCGCTCGAGCGCTTCGGCATGATGCTGTGGAACTATGCCCGCTTCGATTTCGGCGACAGCTATTTCCGCGACATTTCGGTGCTCGACCTGATCCTGGAAAAAATGCCGGTGTCGATCTCGATCGGGCTGTGGATCACGCTGTTGTCCTACCTGATCTCGATCCCGCTCGGCATCCGCAAGGCGGTCAAGGACGGCACTCCCTTCGACGTCTGGACCAGCGGCGTCGTCATTGTCGGCTATGCCATTCCGGGCTTCCTGTTCGGCATCATGCTGATGGTGCTGTTTGCCGGCGGGTCTTTCTGGGACTGGTTTCCGTTGCGCGGCCTCACCTCGGACAATTGGGATCAATTGTCGTGGTGGGGAAAGATCGTCGACTATTTCTGGCACATGACATTGCCGCTGACCGCGCTGGTGCTGTCGGCCTTCGCCACCACGACGCTGCTGACCAAGAACTCGTTCCTCGAAGAAATCCGCAAACAGTATGTGGTGACGGCGCGGGCCAAGGGTCTGTCGGAACGGCAGGTGCTCTACGGCCACGTCTTCCGCAACGCCATGCTGATCGTCATCGCCGGTTTTCCCGGCGCCTTCATCTCGGCCTTCTTCACCGGCTCGCTGCTGATCGAGAACATCTTCTCCCTCGATGGCCTCGGTCTGCTCGGCTTCCGGTCGGTGGTCGAGCGCGACTATCCGGTGGTGTTCGCCAATCTCTACATCTTCTCGCTGCTGGGGCTGTTCGTCGGGCTCTTGTCCGACCTGCTCTACACCTGGGTCGATCCGCGCATCGATTTCGAGCGGAGAGACGTCTGATGTCGGAGGCTACAGTCCCCGTCAACGCGGCACCCGCGCGGATCAAGCGGCCGTTTCTGTCGCCGCTCAACAAGCGCCGCCTGCAGAACTTCAAAGCCAACCGCCGCGGCTACTGGTCGCTGTGGATCTTCCTCGTCCTGTTCGTGCTGTCGCTGTTTTCCGAGTTCATCGCCAACGACAAGCCGATCATCGCTTCCTACAAGGGCGAAATCCTGTTTCCGGTGCTGGTCGCCTACCCCGAGGAAAAATTCGGCGGCTTCTATGCCGTCACCGATTATCGCGATCCGGTCATCCAGGACGAGATCAACGCCAATGGCTGGATGATCTGGCCGCCGGTGCGCTACTCCTATCAGACGGTCAACAACGCTATTCCCGAAGCAGCACCGGCCAGGCCGTCGTGGCAGTATGACGCCAAGACACGCTGCAACCAGTATCCGCAGGGTGCTGCCGACCCCGCCTGCATCGTCGGCAACTGGAATTGGTTGGGCACCGACGACCAGGCGCGCGACGTGCTGGCGCGCGTCATCTACGGCTTCCGCATTTCGGTGCTGTTCGGCCTGATCCTGACCGCCGGCTCGGCCTTGATCGGCGTCGCGGCCGGCGCCGTGCAAGGTTATTTCGGCGGCTGGACGGATCTCTTGTTCCAGCGTTTCATCGAGATCTGGTCCGCCATCCCGGTGCTCTATCTCCTGCTCATCGTCGCCGCCATCCTGCCGCCGGGCTTCTTCATCCTGCTCGGCCTGATGCTGCTGTTCTCCTGGGTGGCGCTGGTCGGCGTGGTGCGGGCCGAGTTCCTGCGCGCCCGCAATTTCGAATATGTCAACGCGGCCCGGGCGCTCGGCGTGCCCAACCGCACCATCATGTTCCGGCACCTGCTGCCTAATGCCATGGTGGCGACATTGACCTTCATGCCCTTCCTGCTCTCGGGCTCGATCTCGACGCTGACCTCGCTCGACTATCTCGGCTTTGGCCTGCCGCCCGGCTCCGCCTCGCTCGGCGAATTGCTCAAGCAGGCGCAGCGCAACCTCAATGCGCCGTGGCTCGGCATTTCCGGCTTCGTCGTCATCTCGCTGATGCTGTCCCTGCTGGTCTTCGTCGGCGAGGCGACGCGCGACGCCTTCGATCCGCGCAAGACGTTCAGATGAGCGAAGCCCCCTTGCTCAGCGTACAGGACCTCAGCGTCGCCTTCAGCCAGGGCGGCGGCCAGTCGACGGCTGTCGACCACATCTCGTTCGACATCGCCAAGGGCGAGACGGTGGCGCTGGTCGGCGAATCCGGCTCCGGCAAATCGGTCTCGGCGCTTTCGGTGCTGAAGCTTTTGCCCTATCCAAGCGCCAGCCACCCCTCGGGAAAGATCGTGTTCCAGGGCAACGACCTGCTGGCGATGAGCGAGAAGCAGTTGCGGCAGGTGCGCGGCAACAAGATCACCATGATCTTCCAGGAGCCGATGACCTCGCTCAATCCGCTGCACACGATCGAGCATCAAATCGTCGAGATCCTGAAGCTGCACCAAGGCATGGCCGACCGCCCCGCCAAGGAGCGCACCCTGGCCCTGCTCAACGAGGTTGGCATCCGCGATCCGCACAAGCGCCTCGATGCCTATCCACACCAGTTGTCCGGGGGCCAGCGCCAGCGCGTGATGATCGCCATGGCGCTGGCCAACGAGCCCGAACTGCTGATCGCCGACGAGCCGACGACGGCGCTCGACGTCACCGTTCAGGCGCAGATCCTCGAACTGCTGGCCGGCTTGAAGAGCCGCAAGGGCATGTCGATGCTGTTCATCACCCATGATCTCGGCATCGTGCGCAAGATTGCCGACCGCGTCTGCGTGATGACCAAGGGCAAGATCGTCGAGACCGGCCCGACCAAGGAGATCTTCGCCAATCCGCAGCATGCCTACACAAGGCATCTGCTGGCGGCCGAGCCGAAGGGCAAGCCGCCGGCCGCCAATGCCGACGCCAAGCCCGTCATGACCGGCAAGGACATAAAGGTCTGGTTCCCGATCAAGCAGGGCTTCTTCCGCCGCACCGTCGACAATGTGAAGGCAGTGGACGGCATCGATGTCACCGTGCGCGCCGGCCAGACGCTCGGCGTGGTCGGCGAATCCGGCTCCGGCAAGACGACGCTCGGCTTGGCGCTGGCGCGCATGATCTCGTCGACCGGCATGATCCAGTTCAACGGTCGCGACATCAACCAGCTGTCCTTCAATGCAATGCGGCCGCTCAGGCGCGAATTGCAGATCGTCTTCCAGGATCCGTTCGGCTCGCTCAGCCCGCGCATGTCGATCGCCGAGATCATCGAGGAAGGCCTCAAGATCCACGAGCCGAAGCTGTCGCCCGACGAGCGCGACGACAAGGTGGCCGCCGTGCTGAAGGAGGTTGGGCTCGATCCGGCGACCCGCAACCGCTACCCGCACGAGTTTTCCGGCGGCCAGCGCCAGCGCGTTGCCATCGCACGCGCCATGGTGCTCAACCCGCGCTTCGTCATGCTGGACGAGCCGACATCGGCACTCGACATGAGCGTGCAGGCGCAGGTCGTCGACCTGCTGCGCAGCCTGCAGGCCAAGCACGATCTCGCCTATCTCTTCATCAGCCATGATTTGAAAGTCATCCGGGCGCTCGCCAACGACGTCATCGTCATGCGCAATGGCAGGATCGTCGAAGCCGGCCCTTCCCAGCAGATTTTTGAAAATCCGCAAACCGACTATACTCGGGCGCTGATCTCGGCCGCCTTCAAGATCGAGACGGCACCGGTCGGCATCGTCAGCGAGTGATTTGCGTAAAGAGGGACTAAAGGACCGCAATGGAAAAAGGCCGCATCCTGCTTGCCGTCACCGGCTTTCATCCGCAGCGCTGGCGCGACCTGCTGTCGGCCGAACGCGAGGTGGTGCTGGAGCCGGACGGCGCCAGCGACCCCTCGATCACCTATGCCGTTGTATGGAAGCAGAAGCCGAACATCCTGGCGTCGCTGCCCAATCTGCGCGCCATCTTCTCGATCGGCGCCGGCGTCGACCATATCTTCGCCGATCCCGGCCTGCCCGACGTGCCGATCGTCAAAATCGTTGCCGACAACCTCACCCAGTACATGACGGAATATGTCGTCTGGCGGGTGCTCGACCATCACCGCCAGGGCCTGCTCTACCGGTCGCAGCAGTCGAAGAAGATCTGGCATGAGCCGCAGCAGAGGCCTGCCGGTGACATTTCGGTCGGCATCATGGGCCTCGGCAGTCTCGGCCGCGCCGCGGCCTCGGTGCTGCTCTCGCTCGGCTTTGCCGTCAATGGCTGGTCGCGCACCGACAAGGCCATGCAAGGCGTCGCGACCTATTCCGGCGAAGCTGGATTGATCCCCTTCCTCAAGGCAACCGACATCCTGGTGGTGCTTCTGCCGCTGACGCCGGAGACCAAGGGCATCATCAACTACGGCGTGCTGAAGGAGCTGCGGAAACGCAACGGCCTCGGCGGCTCGGTGCTGATCAATGCCGGGCGTGGCCGCCTGCAGAAGGATGCCGACATTTTGCGGGCGCTGGATGACGGCACGTTGAAGGAGGCAAGCCTCGACGTGTTCGAGGTCGAACCGCTGCCGAAGACCAGTCCGCTGTGGGGGCATCCGAAAGTGTTCGTGACGCCACACGCGGCGGCGACCTCCGATCCGGTGCATCTGGCGCCGATCATGCTGCGCCAGATGGACGCCTTCGAACGCGGCGAAAAGCTCGACAATCTGGTGGACCGCGATGCAGGGTATTAGCCAGGACAAGGCCTCATCGGGCCAGGTCCCACTCCCGGAAGCACTTCTTGATTGCCCGCAGTGACGATAACTGCACCTTTGGCAGATCAATCTGCTCGAACATAGCCAGGTAGCGTTTGCGATTTTTCGGCGTGGCGACAGTGATATGGCGGATCATATCCCATTTGACGCTGTCGCGCCCGCCCTCCAAGGCACCGCGCCTCTCCCGCTCCAACAACGTCCGGCGAAAATAGCGCAACAAACTTGCGGGTGTGGAAATGTCCAACAGGATCAATCCCGTCGCCCGCCGAAAACGTTGCGGCATACCTACCGAATAATTCCCATCCATCACCCAACGCTCTCCGGCGATTGCGGCGTCGTGCAAGGCAATGAATTCGTCCCTTGGGCGCGCTTCCCAATCCGTGTTCGGGAGATGGAAGAGCTGATCGAGGTGAACAGTCGCCAGATCACGCTTGCGGGCAATCGCGTCGGCGAGGGTCGACTTGCCACTGTTGGACGGCCCCAAGATACATATGCGGTCCCCGAGCTCCGAGAGATGCATCCGATCGTGCCCTGCAAGGTGGTTTGTTGCCTGCGATTCTCGACCCGTAGCCGCCTCCGACCTCTAGCCAGGCAGAGCGATCTTCTTCTGCTTCTCCGGCTGGCCGCAGTCGCGTCGGTCGATCGACCGGTTCATGGCATCGATCTCACCGCTCGCCTTGTCGGTATCGCGCTTGGCCTTGGAGCGCATGTCCGGCGTGAACGGGCCGAAGCCCATCGCCGGATTGGAGAAGGTCGGCTTGGCCTTGATCGGCAGGTTGTATTGCTGCGCCAACCCGTTGCGCTGCGCCAGCAACTGGTCGCACGGCACGGTGTCGTATTGCAGGGAGGACTGGACGTTCGCATCCTGCTGTTCCGACATCGACGTGCCGCCGACACAGCCGGCGGTCAGCAGGCAAGAGGCCAAGATCATCATGTTCCAGCGCATCGGCTATGCTCCTCCTGATATCCCGCCCTGACGCGAGCAGATCGCAAATATCAGTCGCGCATGCAAATCGGACTTTTTCACAGCAGGAATATTTGCGAGGCGGCGAGGCTGCCCCTCCGCAGGCGCGTGGCTGACGGAGCATCAAACGAAAAACCCGCCTGTGCGGCGGGTCACTGGCGCAAATCAGCACCATGAGCGAAAATGTACCATAGCTGAGGGCAGGGCGTCAAGAAAAAATTCCTATCGCACCCGACGAAAAGCTGCCGACACCGCCGACCGGCTGTCGTCAGGTCTTTTGTTCAGCTGAGTTCGGAGCCCTGGCCACAACGACCAACCCGTTGACGTGTTCCCCGCGATCCTGCCGGATCGCGGTTGGTTCCAGTGACAGGACCGAAAGCCCGTTGGCGGCCAGCACGTCGAGCACATAGCGTTGCGC
>NZ_RZPF01001200.1:0-961 GCF_004022735.1 Mesorhizobium sp. M7A.F.Ca.AU.001.01.1.1 | reverse complement strand
GCGCTGGGTAATGACCGCAAGGGGAAGCTCTCGCTGGCTGTCTATATCGTGGCCGTCGTGCTGACCTTCGTCAGCCAGTGGATCGGCGTCGCGCTCTATGTGCTGGTCGCGATGATATGGCTCGTACCGGATAGGCGCTTTGCGCGGGTGATCGAAAAGTAGTTGTCTTCACACATTTTCAAGGTAGAGCGCTGCACGGCTTTCCCAAATTGCCCTACTTGCGCATCGCTTTCAGTTTTTCCGCCACCGATGCGGCGAGGTCGGCATAGAGCTCCTCCAGCCGTTCCGCGGCCTTGATGATCGAGAAATCATGGCCGAATTTTTCCAGCGCCATGCGCAGTTTCTCGACGAACTCGGCTTGTTTCTCCAGCGCGGAAAAGAGTGTCTTCACCTGCGCTTCGCTGATGTCGGGATTGGCCAGCATCTGCGGCACCTCGCGGCCCATCTGGTCGCCAATGGCGGTCTGCTCCTTCAGAATTGCAACCCAGTCCGTCAATCAGGAACCTCCGTTTGTCCCCAGGCCTAAATCTCTTTTGCGGGGACAAAGGGCAACATGCGCAGCCTCGGCCGGACTGGTCAACCCGACAAGACGAGCAGAGGCTTGCACCGGCCCGTTCCGGCGCTAAGTTCGGCGCATCGAACAAGGAATCCATCGCCCATGATCACCGACGCCGAGATCCAGACCGCCCTGCCCGCGCTTGCTCCAGGCAATGCCGCCGTGATCACCGGCGCTGCCAGCGGCATCGGTCTGGCGGCCGCCAAGCGGCTTGCATTGCTAGGCATGAAGATCGTGCTGGCCGACATTGGCGGCGCGCGGCTTGACGACGCCTCGCGCGCCGTTTCCGCGATTGCCGGCGACGATGCCGTGCTTGCCGTCGCCGCCGACGTTTCGAAGGCGGATGAGGTGGACCGCCTCGCCGAGAGAGCGTTCGGCGCCTTCGGCGGCGTGTCGCTGCTGATG
>NZ_RZPF01001199.1:0-961 GCF_004022735.1 Mesorhizobium sp. M7A.F.Ca.AU.001.01.1.1 | reverse complement strand
TTTGGACTCCATGGCGGCGCAATTCATCCTGAAAACCGGCGCTACGTTCGCGGTGGGTCGACGTATCAGGGCGGCCCCCTATAAGGGCTATACGCCTATGCCCTGCGGCAACAAGAAGGGCGGCAACTTCCATAGAAGCCGACCTGTTCTCGCAGCACACTGAATTGATCGAAAAGTCGTCGACGGAGCGGTTGAACAAAACCACCCGAGTGTTCCTGTTGTGCAGGATGTCGCGCATTCGCGACGACAACACAGCTGACGTGACGATCAAACCGTCGATCTCGTACTGAAGCATCGATGGCAGCACGTCATCGACTTCGAAACCCTTGGGCACGGAAAGCAACAGGAGCTGCTTGCCCATGGCGTTGAGCTTCTGGGTGTAGATTTCCAGGACGGCCGGGTAGAACGGATTGAGGATATCGGCCATGATCAGGCCAACCATATTCGTCTTCTTCGTCTGCAGGCTTCGCGCGATCCCATTTGGCGTATAGCCCAAGCGCTCCGCCGTCTTGCGAATCTTTTTCTTTGTCTCCTCTGAAATCCTCCCGTCGCCGGCGAGCGCGCGAGACACCGTCGATTGCGATACGCCAGCCTCCCGCGCGACATCCACCGAAGTTGACCGTCTCATGCATTGGATCCTTGCGCAAATCAGCTTTTGCGCCTGTTATGCTGCCTTGCGCGCAGCAATAGCAAGACGATGCGCGAGATCAAACGCTGCTGTCAGGCCGGCGGGGTCGGCGCGATTTTGGCCAACAATGTCGTAGGCTGTTCCTTGCGAGGCGGTAACGATTGGCAGCGGCAATCCGCCAAGAACGGTCGAGGTGTTGGCGAAACCGAGTGTCTTCAGCGCGATCTGGCCCTGATCGTGGAACATGGTGATGATCAAGTCGAGCTTCTCCGGCCCCACACGCAGAAAGACGGTATCGGCCGGATAGAGGCCGGCGACATCGTATCCAAGTTC
>NZ_RZPF01001198.1:0-961 GCF_004022735.1 Mesorhizobium sp. M7A.F.Ca.AU.001.01.1.1 | reverse complement strand
CTCCTGATTCGTCCCAGATGAGGTTCAACCCTAGGCTTCCTTCCGCGTTCCCCTGAAAAACAAATCGTGATTGATCGAAGCTGACCGGCGTAGCCAACCCCATTCATGAGAGCGTTCCGGCCGGACGGCGTACAACGCGCGGACTGCATGACATTCCAGACGATTCCTGCGGAGCTTGGGGCGGATTTGCAGCAAGATGTATTCTGGAAAACGCCGCAAGGCGCCTGTTGCGGCCTGGGTGGGTGCGCAGCAGATCGGCCGGGTCGACCGTGCCGAAAGCAGGCGGATCGAGTTCGGCGAGATCGAATTCATGCACGGCCAATTGCGCCAGCGCTTCGGGAGCGATGGAAACGACGGCGTTCTCCCGGGTCAGGGACCAGGCCGGCTTGCTGTCCACACCCGCCGGATTGACGACGCGACATCCGGTCGGCGTATCGTACCGCGTGATCCGGTCGCTGCCGAGCAAGGCTCTCGATCGGCGTGCGGGCCGCAGCGCAATTCCAGTGGAATGCTCTTTGGCCGGGAATGTCTGCGAGACGGGATCGCGGGCTGAGTCTATGACACTCCGCGCCGCGGTGGCCCTCCAGGGGCCTGCGCTTTCAGGGATTATGTCCAGGACATATCGAGCTGTCCGTTCTCGATTGACGCCCTGGGAATTGCCGCCTTCCCGAGCATCGTCCGTATTTTCCATTGCCTGGCCTCAGCCGCTTGTCTGTCGCCTGAAATCCCCCTTAGCCCGACCCGGATCCAACGTAACGCACATGCTGTGGATAGTGAATAACATCCGTACGCAAACAAAAAATTTTGTTCGGGATAAAAGCCCCTCGGGGCGAGGAACCCAGGCCTTTAGGTCGCGACTACGGGTCAACAGGTTCCTCTGGACCCTTCGGCGCATTGGCTGACGGAGCATCAAACGAAAAACCCGCCTGCTCGGCGGGTCACTGGCGCAAATCAGCACCTG
>NZ_RZPF01001197.1:0-964 GCF_004022735.1 Mesorhizobium sp. M7A.F.Ca.AU.001.01.1.1 | reverse complement strand
ACGGATTTCCAGGGCGGCGACGCGCTTGGGGCGCAGATTTCGCAGATCGTCACCGCCGATTTGAAGCGTTCGGGTCTGTTCGCTCCGATCGACAAGAGCGCCTTTATCGAGAAAATCACCAACCCCGATGCAGCACCGCGCTTCGACGACTGGAAGGTGATCAACGCTCAGGCGCTGGTCACGGGCAGCGTCAGCAAGGAAGCCGACGGCCGCATCCGCGCCCAGTACCGGTTGTGGGATACCTTTGCCGGCCAGCAGATGGCTGGCGAGCAGTTCTTCGCCAACGATGCCAATCAGCGGCGTGTCGCCCATATCATCGCCGACGCCATCTATGAGCGGCTGACCGGCGAAAAAGGCTATTTCGACACCCGCGTCGTCTTCATCGACGAATCCGGCGCCAAGAATGCGCGCAAGAAGCGCCTCGCGATCATGGACCAGGACGGCGCCAACGTCCGCTATCTTTCGGACGGCAGGTCGATCGTGCTGACGCCGCGTTTCTCGCCGAACCGGCAGGAAATCACCTACATGTCCTATGAAAGCGGTCAGCCGCGGGTGTACCTGCTGCAGATCGAGACCGGCCAACGCGAACTGGTCGGCAATTTCCCAGGCATGACCTTTGCGCCGCGCTTTTCGCCCGATGGCCAGAAGGTGATCATGAGCCTGCTGCGCGACGACGGCAATTCCAACATCTTCGCCATGGACCTGCGCAGCCGCTCGACGACGCGGCTGACCAACTCGACCGCCATCGACACCTCGCCGTCCTATTCGCCCGACGGCAGCAAGGTGGTGTTCACCTCCGACCGTGGCGGCCGCGCACAGATCTACGTGATGGGCGCCGACGGTTCGGGCCAGACCCGTATCTCCTTCGGCGACGGCGTCTATTCGACACCGGTATGGTCGCCGCGCGGCGACCTGATTGCCTTCACCAAGCAGACCGGCGGCGAATTCCAGATCGGGGTCATGA
>NZ_RZPF01001196.1:0-964 GCF_004022735.1 Mesorhizobium sp. M7A.F.Ca.AU.001.01.1.1 | reverse complement strand
TGCTCGTACTGGCCATCGTCGTTGCCGTCGGCCTGGTTGCCTTTTTCATCGGCCGGCAGCGTGCCGCGGCCCAGGACAATGGCAAAGTCAAGCCGCATTCGCGTGCCCACTATCACGGCTGGTGGGCCTTCCTGCTCGCCGTCCTGCCTGCTCTTTTGCTGCTTGCCGTCTGGGCCGTCGGTTCTTCGGTCTATCTTGACCGGCACATCCACGCTGCCTTGCCCGAGCGTACCGTCGACAGCAAGGTTGCCAGCGAGGCACTGGATGTCAGCCTGGTAAAGAGCCTCGCCAGGGGCCTGCGCAAACTCGATGCTGGCACACTGGCCGCAATGCCTGCCAGCTTTGCCGAGTTGCAGCCGCTGCTCGCCGCCAAGGGCGTGGCACTGGCGAGCGACACACAGGATTACATGATCCCGATCGCCGTCGAGGCGAACAAGGTCCAGGACCGGCTCGGCCTGTTCGGCGCCATTGTCATTCTGGCTTCCTCGATCGCCGGCGCCTTCTATGCGCTCAGGCAGATCGAGCCGCGCGCCAGGGCGCGCAACAATGTCGAGCGGTTGATGCTGTGGGGGCTGCTTGCCGCCTCCACCATCGCCATCCTGACCACCGTCGGCATCGTGCTTTCGATGCTGTTCCAGACGATCACCTTCTTCGAGAGCGTCTCGCCGATGAGTTTCTTCTTCGGCACGGTCTGGGATCCGCGTTTTGCCGCTGCCGGTTCGGGCGGCAGCCAGGGCCAGTTCGGCCTGATCCCGCTTCTTGCCGGCACGCTCTATATCGCCGCCGTCGCGCTGCTGGTTGCGGTGCCGGTCGGGCTGATGTCGGCTGTCTACATGGCCGAATACGCAACGCCCAGGGTGCGCTCGGTGGTCAAGCCGGCGCTTGAACTGCTGGCCGGCATACCGACCATCGTCTACGGCATCTTCGCCGTCGTCACGCTTGGGCCGTTCCTGCGCGACCTGTC
>NZ_RZPF01001195.1:0-970 GCF_004022735.1 Mesorhizobium sp. M7A.F.Ca.AU.001.01.1.1 | reverse complement strand
CCGTCGCGCAGCCATTGGACCGCGGCGCCGGCAATGAAGATCGAGCCCTCCAGCGCATAAGTGGTCTTGCCGTTCAGCCTGTAGGCAATAGTGGTCAAGAGCCGGTTCTTCGAACGCACAAGGTCGCTGCCGGTGTTGAGCAGCGCAAAGCAGCCCGTGCCGTAGGTGGATTTCATCATGCCCGGCTCGAAACAGGCCTGGCCGATGGTCGCCGCATGCTGGTCGCCGGCAACACCGAGGATTCTTATCTCGGCGCCGAAGAGATTTTTCTCCGTGATTCCATAGTCATCGGCGCAGTCCTTTACCTCGGGTAGCATTTTCGCCGGGATGTTCAGTATCGACAGCAGTTCGTTGTCCCAGGCATTTTTCTCGATATTGTAGACCAGCGTGCGCGACGCGTTGGTGGCATCCGTGGCGTGGACCTTGCCGCCGGTCAGCCGCCAGATCAGAAAGCTGTCGATGGTGCCGGCGAGCAACTCGCCTTTCTCGGCACGACGCCGCGCCCCTTTTACCTTGTCCAGCATCCAGGCGATCTTGGTACCGGAAAAATACGGATCAAGCAGCAGGCCGGTTTTTTTGGTGAACTTTTTCTCCAGTCCCTGCTTCTTCAGTTTCTGGCACAGCGGCGTGGTGCGCCGGTCCTGCCAGACAATGGCATTGTGGATCGGCTTGCCGGTCGCCTTGTCCCAGATGACGATGGTCTCGCGCTGATTGGTGATGCCGAGCGCGGCCACTTCGGATGCAGCCCGGCCGGCCTTCTTCAGCGCCGCCTTCACGGTCGTCACCACGCTCGCCCAGATGTCTTCGGGATCGTGCTCGACCCAGCCGGAGGCCGGATAGTGCTGGATGAATTCCCTCTGCCCGCTGCCGGCGACCTTCATATCGCCGTCGAACAGGATCGCCCGGGTCGAAGTCGTGCCCTGGTCGATGGCAAGGATGTATCCGGTCATTCTGCTTCCCCGCTTAATGC
>NZ_RZPF01001194.1:0-970 GCF_004022735.1 Mesorhizobium sp. M7A.F.Ca.AU.001.01.1.1 | reverse complement strand
GGGCTTCACCATGCTTGCCATGCTGATCGTCGGCGGCATGACCTCGTCGCTCGGCGCTTTCGCCGGCGTCATCGTCACCATCGTTTTGGTCGAAGTGGTACGCCGCTTCGAAGGCGGCGGCGAAGTGCTCAGCCTGCATCTGCCTGTCCTGTTCGGCTTGACCCAGGGCGTGCTTGCCATCGCCATGATCCTGGTCATCTGGCGACGCCCGACCGGCCTGTTCGGCGAGCGTGAGCTGAACCTGCTGCGCCGGCCCGGACGTCAGGCCGTGACGGCTTCGGCGGCACCTCCGCAGCGTGTCGAGAGTGACCGGCTCTCCGCCGAGCGTCTGTCGCGCCGTTATGCCGGCGTCGTTGCTGTCGACGACGTCAGCCTGAGTTTCGAAACGGACAGCATCACCGGTATCATCGGCCCCAATGGCGCCGGCAAGACGACGCTGCTCAACATGCTGGCCGGTGATGTCAAGCCAAGTGCCGGTACCGTGTCGGTGGGTGGCGCGGTGCGGCAGGCTTCTGCCTTCCGCTTCGCGCGCTCCGGCGTTGCCCGCACCTTCCAGAACATCCGCGTCTTCCCGCACATGACGGTGCTGGAAAACGTCGTCGTCGCCGCACGCCAGGTAGAGCCTGATCTCGTCCATGCCGAGGCGGCGGCAATGGGTGAACTTGCGCGCATGGGGCTGGAGAGATTTGCCGATCAGCCGGCCGCCAGGCTTGCCTATGGCCAGCGACGCCGGTTGGAAGTGGCACGTGCGCTGGCGTTGAAGCCGCGCTTCCTGCTGCTGGACGAGCCGGCCGCCGGCATGAACGCCGTCGAGACCGCCGAACTGGTTTCCATCCTCTCGACAGTCCGCACCGAGCGCCGCATCGGCGTCGTCCTGATCGAGCACGACATGAGGCTGGTGATGAACCTGTGCGAACGCATTGTCGTCATCGATCATGGCCGCGTCATCGCCGACGGCACGCCGGGCGAC
>NZ_RZPF01001193.1:0-974 GCF_004022735.1 Mesorhizobium sp. M7A.F.Ca.AU.001.01.1.1 | reverse complement strand
GGCTGGGCGTCGAGCGGGCCGAACTGACGTGCGGCGAGAAGCAGGCTGGCGCCTCGGATCTGGTCGGCCGGCAACTCGAAGACGAACAGGCCGCTTCTCTCCAGCCCTGGATCGACGGCATGTGGCGGCATATCCTGGCGATAGCTGAGCCGCTCCGTCTGGCGGTAGCGCAGGCCGGTCGGGCCTTGCCAGGTGCCGTCGGCGACCGTGGTGGAGGTGCTGGTGGCGGTGAGATTGGTCGCTGCCACCGCCCACAGTCCGCTGGTGGTCAGCAGCCTTTCCTGGCCGAACTGGTTGGTCTTCAGCGTGCGCGCAAAGACCATTCTGTCGAGGCGGACATCGAAGCTGCGCGCCCGCACCGTGTCGTGCATGGCGCCATCAATGGGGATCGGCGCGGTGAGTTCGGCATAATGCGGCTTCGACACCTGCATGCCGTAGCTGAGCACCACGGTGGCGGCGACGATCAGGAGATTGCCGATGGCGCGGATCCTCATGAGCCGCTCTCGGGCAGGTCGGCGACCGGCATGGTGACGGTGCCGAGCCGATAGGAATTGAACCAGCCCGGCGTGCCGTAAAGATTGTCGCGCGGCTTGAAGATCTCGGCGGTGACGCCGAAGCTGAGATTTGCCGGCACGGCGGCGTTACCGGCAAGCGGCCAGACATAGGCCATGCGTTCGGTCATGCCGGGATGCAGTTCCGGCGTCAGCGTCGAATCGCGGGCCAGCGCGATCATCGGCGTGGAATCGGGCAGGTCGATCCCGTCCGGCTTGAAGACGTTGAAATAAGCCTTGTCGGATTGCGCCGTGCGATTGGTCAGATCGGCCTCCAACACCAGCGCCTTCTGGCCTGGTTTCAGCGCCACGCCATAGAGTTTGGCGCGGCTGACATAGGCGCGCGCGGGCTGGACCCGCCAGCGCCCGGCATCGATGGCGGCATCGGGCGGCAATTGCGGCGGGGGGCGGGCGGGCAGGGCG
>NZ_RZPF01001192.1:0-984 GCF_004022735.1 Mesorhizobium sp. M7A.F.Ca.AU.001.01.1.1 | reverse complement strand
GCCGAGAGACCGGAAGAACTGATTGACGTGACTGGACTGGCGCCGGACGGGAATATCCACATCCACATTGCCGAGCAGGTGAAAGAAGTCGAGGATTGCCTTGCCTGGTCGGGCGCGCGGCCGGTCGAATTTCTGCTGGCCAATGCCAAAGTCGACAAGCGCTGGTGCCTGATCCACGCCACCCACATGACCGATGCTGAAACCGTTGCCATGGCCAAAAGCGGTGCCATCGCCGGCCTATGCCCGATCACCGAGGCCAATCTCGGTGACGGCACTTTTGCCGCGCCGCTGTTCAGGGAACATGGCGGCCGCTATGGCGTCGGCTCCGATTCCAATGTGCTCATCGGCCTGCCCGACGAGTTGCGCCAGCTCGAATATTCGCAGCGCCTCGCCCACCGCGCCCGCAATGTGCTGGCGGTCGCAGGCGGCTCGACCGGCCGCGCACTGTTCGACGCCGCGCTCGACGGTGGCAGCGTCGCGCTTGGCGCCGGTGCTTCCGCGATCGCCGCCGGCGCATCCGCCGATCTTGTCTCGCTCGATCCCAAAAATCCCTCGCTGGCCGGCAAGAGTGGCGACGCGATCCTCGACGCCTGGATCTTCGCCAATGGCAGCAAGGTCGACTGCGTCTGGGTGCATGGCCGCAAACAGGTCAGCGGCGGCAGGCATGTGAAGCGAGAGGCCATCGCTGAGCGTTTTCGCAACGTGATGACGGCGCTTTCGGCATGAGCATGGCCGGTACAGTGGAGGCGGAAGGCGGCGGCTCGCTGCACCAGCGCATCCTCTCCGACATCAGCGAGAAAATCCTGTCCGGCGCCTGGGCGCCCGGTCATCGCATCCCGTTCGAGCATGAGTTGAGCGTGCAATACAATTGCTCGCGCATGACGGTGAACAAGGCGCTGTCGCAGCTTGCCAAGGCCGGACTGATCGAGCGCCGCCGCCGCTCAGGCAGCTTTGTGCGCCGGCCGCAGTCGCAGGCCGCGGTGC
>NZ_RZPF01001191.1:0-989 GCF_004022735.1 Mesorhizobium sp. M7A.F.Ca.AU.001.01.1.1 | reverse complement strand
CTTCCTGATGCCGGGCGATCTCGAAGGCTCGCCGGCCCTGACCTTCGCGCCACTGGCCGCGATCGGCGACAACCGTCCGCGCGCAGGCTCGCTGCACGCCATGATGGACAGGCGCTATGAGGCCTACAAGACGCATGTCGTCAAACCCTTTTTCCGGGAACACATCACCCGCCTCGACCGCCAGATCGTGCTGATCGACGCTATGCAGGCGCTGAACGCCGGCCCGGGCGCCATGGCCGACCTGGAACGCGCGGTGACCGAGATCCTCAGCTGTTTTCGCCCCGGCCGGGGCAGCTTCCTCACCGATCTGTTCTCGCGGCGCATCGACCGCATCCTGGTTGCCGCGACCAAGGCCGACCATCTGCATCACGAAAGCCATGACCGGCTGCAGGCGATCGTGCGGCGGCTTGCCGACCGCGCCGTGGCACGGGCGAATTTCACCGGCGCCGATGTCGATGTGGTCGCCATGGCGGCGGTGCGCGCGACGCGCGAAGGCACCGTCAGGCAAGGCCGGGAGACGCTTCCCGTCATCATCGGCACGCCGATAGCCGGTGAGAAGATCAACGGCGAAACCTTCGATGGAAAAACTGAAACAGCCATATTTCCCGGTGACTTACCGGAGAATATTGATGCGGTTTTCGATGTTTCGGGAGCCGATCACAGGCAGGACTCCGCGGACCCTGCAATCCGCTTCGTCCGTTTCCGTCCCCCAAAGCTCGAACGCACGGCCGAAGGCGTCACGCTGTCGCTGCCGCATATCAGGCTCGACCGTGCCTTGCAGTTCCTGATCGGAGATCATCTGGCATGACCGCGCCCCGCAAGCCGGCGGCATTCCGCATCGAACCGGAAGCCCCACCGAGACAAGCGGCCCCTGAGCCGCGCAACATCCAGGCCGACACCCAGCGCAAACCCCGCGCGATGAAAACCCATGTCGCGATGGTCATTCCGCCGAAAGTCGCTGTCTTCTACGAGCCCGCCATCATTGCCGC
>NZ_RZPF01000118.1:0-11591 GCF_004022735.1 Mesorhizobium sp. M7A.F.Ca.AU.001.01.1.1 | reverse complement strand
GCATCTGATCGCCATCGCCAACCGGATCGGTGTCGATCTCAGCCTCGAAGACTGGGACCGCCTAGGTCGTGACGTTCCAACTATTGTCGATTTGATGCCGTCGGGCCGGTTCCTGATGGAAGATTTCTACTACGCCGGGGGGCTAGCTGCGGTCATGGCGTCGCTTGATGAAGTGGGGCTTCTTCATCGCGACGCCATGACCGTCAGCGCCAAGACCATCGGTGAATTGATCGACGGCGCGCCGAACTACAACAGCGAGGTGATCCGGCCGCTGAGCCAGCCGCTGACCAAGGAAGGCGGCATTTCGATCCTGCGCGGCAATCTGGCGCCTGACGGCGCGGTCATCAAGCCGTCCGCGGCAACGCCCGAGCTGATGCAGCATCGCGGCAAGGCGGTGGTGTTCGAAAACATCGAGCATTACTACGCCCGCATCGACGATCCGGAGTTGGACATCGACGCCACCTCGGTGATGGTGCTGAAGAACTGCGGGCCGCGCGGTTATCCCGGAATGGCCGAGGTCGGCAACATGCCGCTGCCGGCCAAACTGCTCAAGCTAGGCATCTCCGACATGGTGCGCATTTCGGACGCGCGCATGAGCGGCACCGCCTACGGCACCGTGGTTCTGCATGTGGCGCCGGAAGCAGCCGCAGGCGGCGCGCTGGCGCTGGTGCGCGACGGCGACCTCATCGAGCTCGACGTCGCCGGCCGCCGGTTGGAACTTTTGGTGTCGGAAGAGGAGCTCGCCATCCGCCGGCGTGACTGGAAGCCGCCGGCGTCGCCGGAGGGCGGCTACCAGAGCCTTTATGTCGAGCGCGTGCTGCAGGCCGACAAGGGCTGCGATTTCGACTTTCTCGTCGGCCGGCGCGATGCCGGCATTCCTCGACATTCGCACTAGAGAGGCGCGCGATGACGGATGAAATCGGCTACGCGATCTATCCAAGCCTCAAGGGCCGCAGCGTCTTCATAACAGGCGGCGGCAGCGGCATCGGCGAAAGCCTGGTGCGCCATTTCTGCGCCCAGGGCAGCCGCGTCGCCTTCGTTGACATGGCCGAAGAACCATCCCAACGTCTGGTCGACGCGATTGCGGCCGACGGACATGCCGCGCCGCTGTTCATTCCATGCGACCTGCGCAACGTCGAAGAGTTGCAGGCGGCAACCGTGCAGGCAATGCAGCACAATGGCCCCATCCAAGCGCTGTGCAACAATGCCGGCAATGACGACCGCCACCAGACCAAGGATGTGACGGTTGCCTATTGGGACGACCGCATGGCGGTCAATCTGCGCCACCAGTTTTTCGCGGCGCAGGCAGTGCGTCCGCAGATGAGCGCGCAGGGCGGCGGCTCGATCATCAACTTCGGCTCCATCACCTGGATGGTCGGCGATCCGGATTGCCCAGCCTATGTCACCGCGAAAGCGGGTATTTACGGCATGACGCGGGCGCTGGCCCGCGAGCTTGGCCCTGAGCGCATCCGCGTCAACTGCATGGTGCCGGGCTGGGTGATGACAGAGCGCCAGATGCGCCTGTGGCTGGACCCGGCCGGCGAACGCCAGATCGCGGAAAGGCAGTGCCTGCCCGACCGGCTGCAACCCTCCGATATCGCGCGCATGGCGCTGTTCCTCGCCGCCGACGACAGCCGCATGTGCACGAGCCAGCAGTTCATCGTCGATGCGGGCTGGGTGTGATCCGTACGGTTTCAAAGGAAGAAGGTTAGTTCATGCGTCTTGTTCAGTTCAGAATGGCCGACGGCAGCAGACGGGTGGGCCGCGTCTGCGATGACGGCAATCATCTGCACCCGCTCGAAAAGACCAGCAGCGTGCTGGAACTGGCCGAAGCGGCAATTGCCCAGGGCACGTCGATCGCAGCGCTGGTCGAGAAGCGGACCGGCACGGCGAAAATCGACTACGACCAACTGTTGCGCGATGGGCAGGTGCTCGCTCCGGTCGACCATCCCGAACCGGCGCGCTTCCTGGTCACCGGCACCGGCCTCACCCACACCGGAAGTGCCGCCGCGCGCAACCAGATGCATGTTCTGACCCATGGCGAAGGTGCCGACGAATCCGATTCCTTGAAAATCTTCCGCATGGGGCTGGAGGGCGGCAAGCCTGGCTCCGGCAAGATCGGGATTCAGCCAGAGTGGTTCTTCAAGGGCGTCGGCACCTGCGTTGTCCCGCCCGGCGCACCGCTGCCGATGCCGGCATTCGCGAAAGCCGGTGCAGAGGAAGCCGAGATCGTCGGGCTTTATGTCAATGGACCCGATGGCCATCCCTATCGCATCGGCTATGCGCTCGGAAACGAATATTCCGACCACGTGACGGAGGGCGAGAACTACCTTTATCTCGCCCATTCCAAGCTGCGCTCCTGCTCGATTGGTCCGGAACTGCTGATCGGTGACCTGCCCGAAGAAGTGCGCGGCCATTCGCGCATCCTACGCAACGGCACTGTTATCTGGGAGCAGGAGTTCCTGTCGGGTGAAGCGCACATGTCGCACTCGATCGCCAATCTCGAACACTTCCATTTCCGCTACCCGATGCACCGCAGGGCGGGCGACCTGCACGCCTATTTCTTCGGCGCGGCGGTGATGAGCTACGCCTCCGGCGTCAAGACGGCTTCCGGCGACGAGTATGAAATCCAGGCACAGACGTTCGGCAAGCCACTGCGCAACCGGATGGTGTCGGTGCCGGACGAGGGACTGGTCGCTGTTACCCAGCTGTGACGGCGCAGGCCCGAAAATTACGGTCCACCAGAACGATAATGGGAGATTAAAAATGGGACTGAGGAAAGCGTTTTTAAGACTAGCGACAATCGGGCTCAGCATCGGCCTGATGACATCGGCGGCGCTCGCCGCGAACCTTCGGGTACTGGCCTGGGACGGCTACGCCGATGCCGACTGGGTCAAGGACTTCACCGCCGCGACCGGCATCGGCGTCGATGTCGTCTTCATCGGCAGCGACGACGAGATCTGGGCCAAGATCAAGGGCAGCGAGGGCCAGGACTTCGACGTCTTTGCTGTCAACACCGCCCAGTTGCAGCGCTACATCAAGGCTGACCTGGTGTCGCCGATCGACGTCACCAAGCTCGCCAACCAGAAAGACGTGCTGCCGCGCTTCCGCGACCTGACGGCGGTCAGCGGCGTGACCAAGGACGGCAAGGTCTACGGCATTCCGTTCTGCTTCGACTCCATCGGCCTGATCTACGACACCGACAAGATCAAGCCGGCGCCGACCTCGATGTCGGTTCTGTGGGACCCGGCCTACAAGGGCAAGGTGCTGGCGTATGATAATGGCGAGCACAATTTCTCGTTCACCGCACTGACGCTCGGCTACAAGGATCCGTTCAACCTCAATGAAGAGCAGATGGCTGCAGTCAAGGCCAAGCTGGTCGAACTCAAGCGCAACGTGCTCAGCTTCTACACCACCGCCGACGAGGCGCAGCAGATCTACCAAAACAATGATGTGGCCCTGATCTGGGCCAATTACGGCCAGCAGCAGGTCAAGGCGCTGCAGAAGATCGGCGCCCATGTCGCCTATGTCAATCCGAGCGAGGGCGCGCTTGCCTGGCTCGACAACTGGGTCATTTCCAAGGGTGTCCGTGATAATGCGGCAGCCGAGAAATGGATCGATTTCATGCTGAGCAAGAGGGTCGGCGGCGAGCTTTCCGAGCGCACCGGCTTCGGCAACACGGTGACGGAAACCGGCAGCGCCGGCGGCAACGACAAGCTGGTCTGGCTCAACAATGTCGAGGACCCGCTCAAGCGTTCGGACATGTGGAACGAGGTCAAGGCAACGCCCTGATCTTTGTGCCCTCTGCCTTCGAAGGACCCGGCGGTCCGGAGGTTCCGGACCGCCGAAGCGTATGCGAGAGTATTTCATGAACCAGAACACCGACCTCTTGACGCTGCGGTCCGTCTCGAAATCCTACGGCACGGTCCCCGTGCTGCACGACATCGACCTGTCGATCAAGGACGGTGAGTTCCTCACCGTTCTTGGACCATCCGGCTCCGGCAAGACCACGGTGCTGCGGCTGATCGGCGGGCTGGAACCCCTGACGTCGGGCGAGATACGCCTGGATGGGCAAGACATCAGCCGCATGCCGATCAACCGGCGGCCGTTCAACACCGTGTTTCAGGACTATGCGCTGTTCCCGCACCTGACCGTTTCCGGCAATGTCGGTTACGGGCTTTCGGTTCGCCATGTCCAGCGCAAGGAAATCGCGCGCCGAGTCGCGGAGGCGCTGGAACTGGTCCAGCTCGGGCGTTTCGCCGACCGCTTTCCGGCGCAGCTCTCCGGCGGTCAGCGCCAGCGCGTCGCACTCGCCCGTGCGCTGATCTGCCAGCCGCGCCTGATCCTGCTCGATGAGCCGCTCGCCGCACTCGACCTCGAACTGCGCCGGCAGATGCAGGTGTTCCTAAAGTCCATCCAGCGCGAAATCAGGACCACCTTCCTGTTCGTCACCCATGACCAGGAAGAAGCCATCGGCATGGCCGACCGGATCTGCGTCATGGAGGCCGGCCATATCCGCCAGCTCGGCACGCCGCACGACCTTTACTACAGACCGAATTGCGAATTCGTCGCGCGTTTCTTCGGCGAGAACAATCTGGTGGCCGGGAAACTCGGACCGGTCCAGGGCGAGCTGCGATCGATCGAGACGGCGCTCGGGCGCCTCATCTGTTCGATCAGCGACCAGCCGCATTTGAAAGCCGCAGCGGAAGGCGCCAGCGCTTACGCCGCGTTCCGTCCAGAAGCCTTGCACCTTGCGGATGCAAAGGACACCGACAACCGTTTTTCCGGCACGATCTCCGATCTGGCCTTTGCCGGCTCGTCGACCGTCGCCACCATCATGGCCGGCGCCGACAATGCCGCGCAGCGCTTGCGGCTGCGCGTGCCTAGCCGCGTCGACGGCAGCGCGCTCAAATCCGGCGAGGCTGTATCGCTTTCGTTTGCGCCGCATGAAGGCCATCTGGTGCTGGCATGAGCGAAGCCGGATCGACACTGCCTGCGGAAAGACGGCTGTCACTGCTGGTGACGGTGCTGGCGTTTGCCTTGCCGGTGGTCTTCGTCCTGGTGCCGCTGGCGATCTTCCTCGGCTACAGTTTCTTCAGCGTCGACCAGGGCACGATCGTCTACGGCTTGTCGCTGGGCAACTATGTCAGGTTCTTCACCGATCCGGTCTTTCTGCCGGTGTTCTGGAACACCATCGTGCTGTGCGTGTCGGTGGCCATCATCTGCATCCTGCTTGCCTATCCCGCCGCCTATTTCCTGACGACGCTGAAAGGCCGCTGGCGCTACGCCTTGCTGATGCTGCTGCTGGTGCCACTGCTGATGAGCTACGTCATCAAGATCTATGCGATCCGCAGCATCCTGGGCCTCAACGGCTTCCTCAACAAGGCGCTGGTGGCGCTTGGTATCCTGCAGGAACCGTCGACGCTTTTTGTGTTCAACATGAACGCCATCCTTTTGACGCTGACCCTGCTCCTGATCCCCTTCGCCATCCTGCCGATCTTCCTGTCGCTGGAGCGGATTCCGCAGGTGCTGCTGCGCGCATCCGACGATCTCGGCGCGAGCGGCTTGCAGACCTTCCTGCGCATCACCTTGCCGCTCAGCCTGCCCGGCGTCGCTTCGGCGGCGAGCTTCGTCTTCGTGCTGGCGATCGGCGATTTCCTGACGCCGCAAATGGTCGGCGGCATCAGCGGCTTCACCTTCGGCCGCATCCTCTACAGCCAGTTCGGCACGGCCTATAACTGGCCGTTCGGCGCGGCGCTGTCGGTGGCGCTGGCCGTCGTGGTGATCGCCGCAATCCTCGTCGGCGAACGCTTTGGCCGCAACCCGGGGACTTCGGTATGAGCGCCCTGCCCCGACTGTCCACGATCTTTCTGGCCGTGATCACGACACTGGTTGCGGTGCTGCTCTACAGCCCACTGTTCGTGCCGATCGTGTCGTCGTTCTTCACCATTTCGCATGGCTCCGTCGACTGGTCGTCGCCGACCCTGTCGACCTATGTGGCGCTGGCTGAAAACCACGACATATTGGTCGCTCTGCGCACGACGCTGATCGTCGGCGTCTGCACCGTCATCCTGTCGGTGGTCAGCGGAACGCTGCTGGCGCTCTATTATCATGGGCGCCGTTCCGGACGCTCGCTGCTGCAGTTCATCATCTTCCTGCCGTTCCTGATGCCGCCGATCATCAGCGGCCTGGCGCTGCTGATCTTCTTCCGCGAGATCGGCCTCGAACGCTCGCTGCTGACGGTCGTTATCGGCCATACGGTTTTCGTGTTGGCGATAGTCTACCGCACGGTACTGATGCGGCTGCAGTCGATGAGCCGCACGCTGGTTGAAGCGTCCTACGATCTCGGTGCCACGGGCTGGCAGACCTTCTGGCGCATCATCCTGCCGAACCTGTCGAGCGCCATGGTCGGCGGCGCCATCCTGGCCTTCGCCCTGTCATTCGACGAGACCATGATCACCATCCTGGTCACTGGCACGCAAAGCACGCTGCCGGTCAGGCTGTGGGCGATGATGCGGCTTGGCTTCTCACCCGATATCAATGCGCTGGTGGCGCTGATCCTGATGTTCACCGTGCTGCTCTGCGTGCTCGCCGCCCGCTTTCTCATCCCCAGGCAAGTTGCGACGGAACGGACGTGAGTGCCGGGCAAGAGCGCCGCAATGAGGCAACCATATTCTTGGCCCGGCATCGATGCTGACATAATCGATGCCGGACCAAACGGAATGATGCTTACTGAAGCTTGGCCTGCAAGGCGTTGACATCGTCGGTGGTCATTTCACCGTCCGTCGCTACCTTGCCGTCGACGATCTTCCACAGCCGGAACGGGCCTGTGATGTCGCCATATTTATCGAAGGCGACCGGGCCGATGACGCCTTCGTAGCGGATCGGCTTGCCGTCCTTGATCAGGCCGAGCGCCTTGGCGAACTCTTCCTTGCCAGCAAAGATCGGCGTGCCGGCCGGATCGACCGCCTTGTACATCGCGTCCTTGATCTTGGCCGGGTCCTCAGAGCCGGCAATGGCGATGGCGAGGCCAACAATCGCGCCGGCGTCATAGGAACGGTCGGCTGCCGGATTGGTCGGTTCGATGCCGGAGAATTCCTTATAGTTCTTGGTGAAATACTCCGTCGAGGCCGTCGGGCTGGTGCCGGACGACGTGCCGTAAGCTTCCTTCAGATAATCGGCGCCGACGGATTCGATGAAGTCCGGGCTGTTCATGCCGTCATTGAGCAGGAATTTCTGCACGCCGCCCTGCGAGATCCAGGTGCGGGCGACCGTGGCGCCGTCGACCGGTGTGCTGACGAGGTAGAGACCGTCCGGTTCACCGGCCATTGCCGCGGTGACTTCGGAGGCATAGCTCGACTGCTTTTCATTGTAAGGCGTGTCGGAGACGATGGTGCCGCCGAGCGCTTTGTAGGCACGCGAGAATTCGGCCACCATGTTGACGCCGAAATCGTTGTTGACGTGGATGATCGACAGCTTCTTGAAACCCTTGTCGATGGCATATTTGGCGGCGGCGACACCCTGTAGCGCATCGGAGGTGATGGTGCGGAAGAAGATGCCGTTGGTCTTGCCGTCGCGGCCGAGCGCGGTGAGCGTCGGCGAGGACGATGCCGGGGAGACCTGGACGATCTTGGCCGGTGCCGTGACCGATGTCAGGATTGGGATCGACACCGAAGAAATGATGCCGCCGATGATCACAGGCACTTTCTTGACCTGCACAAGCTGAGTGGCGGCGTCGACCGCGATGTTGCCCTGGCTCTGGCTGTCGCGCGTGTCGGTGACGAGATCGCAGCCGCGCACTCCGCCGGCTCCGTTGATGTCGCGGAAGGCCATCTCGACCGACTTGGCGCCGGCCTGGCCGTATTCACCGGCCGGGCCGGTCAGCTCCATGACGAGGCCGACGGTGATCTTGCAGTCGGCGGCCTGAGCAGCACCCGCCATCGTGACGAGGGCCAGCGCTGTGGTGAGTTGGAGTATCGTCTTTGTCATTGTTGTTCCCCTTTCGTTACTCGACTGTATTTGAACTCTGGAGCTTGTTCAGCGTTCCGGCACCTGCAGCCAGGTTTCATGCAGATGTCGCCATTCGACGCCGTTGGGCGCCGATGAACTGGTGGTGAAGACGGCGCTCGATTGACGGCGGCTGTGCTTGCCTGCGCGCAGCTGCGCTTCGACATAGAGGACGACGATAATATCCGCGTCCTGCCAGCCGGGCCGGATGTCCTCGATCGAAATGGCGAAACCATCGTCGCAGGAAGCACGGCTTGCGCGGACATGGTCGACGACCGCTTCGCGATCGAGGATCTGCCCGTCCGGCGCCACCATGCTGAGGTCCTTGCCCATGGCGCGTTCGAAGCGGCCGAAGTCCACCGTGTTGGCTCGCGCGGCGACGAACCAGTCGACGAAGAAGCGGTGCAGGTCGATGATTTCGGCGCTGGCGCGTGAAAACAGGGAGGGTTCGCCGCTCATTTCTTCCCCGCATTGAGGTTGTAATGCATGATCGAACCGTGGCGGCCGCGGCGGTCGCGCTCCAGCGTGTAGACGTCACCTTCGAGGCCGGTGCCTTGCGCGATGACGGCCGCAATCCGCTCCCGGTCCTCGGCGTCGAGCGCAACGTCCATGATTTTCGCATTGGCGATGGCGTGGGCCTGGTTGCGGGCGCCGACGATGACCGCCGCCACTTGCGGCTGCTCCAGCACCCAGGCGCTGGCGATGGTGGCGACGTCAACGCCGTGGCGGTCGCCAACGGCCTTCAGCGCCTGCAGCAGGTGCTGGAACAGCTCCCAGCCGCCAAAATCATCGATGATCAGCTTGTACTTGACCAGCGAGCGGTTTTCGAGCGGCGTGGCGGGCTCGGCCGCACCGAGCCATTTGTTGCTGAGGAAGCCGCCGGCAACTGAGCCATAGCAGAGGAAGCTGACGCCGTTCTGTTTTGCGAGCGCGGCCAGGCTGTTGCCCGGGCGCTGGTCGAGCACGGAATATTGCAGTTGCTGGCTGACCAGTGGGATGCCGGCAGCGAGTATCTCGGCGAGCCTTGGCGTGTCGAAATTGGTGGTGCCGAGATTGCGCACCTTGCCCTCCAACCGAAGCTCGTTGAGCCAGCCCATGGCATCGACATAGCGCGGCTGTTCATAGTCCCACCAATGGAACTGCACGAGATCGAGCCGCTCGGTCTTCAGCCGCCGCAATGACTGGTCGACGATGCGCCTGATGTAGTCGCGGCTGATACTGGCCAGCCGTTCGAGGTCGGGCACCAGCTTGGTGTGCACCTTCATCCGGGCCGCGACGTCGAGGCCGCGCTCGCTGGCCAGCTGCAGGCGCGCGGCACCGATCAGCTCCTCGACGCCGGTGTAGATGTCGGCGCAATCATAGGTCCAGATGCCGGCATCGAAAGTGGCGATCAGATCGGCCACCGCCTGGCTGCGATCAATGGCGCCGTGGCCGCCAGCCAGCTGCCAGCCGCCGCGAATGACGCGCGAGATGGTGTAGCCGGGGCCGAGTTCGAAGGTCTTGGCGGTCATCTAAGGTCATCCTCTTTCGGCAGCGGCACCGCCGTCGTCTCGGCGTGGCTGAACCGCCGCTTGGCGGCCCTGACGATCCGCAGCCGGCTGCCGCAATTGGGATCGGGACAAGCGATCTCGGCGTCCGAGGTCATCCAGTCGTTCGGGTGGGTTGGGCGCTGCTTGGCTGCCAGCAGCGGCAACACGGCGGCGATCGAATAGATCGAAAAACCCTGCCCTGCCGGCATCGACAGCATCTCGCCCTTGAGCTCGAAATAGTCGCCTTCCTTGGCGCCGCAATAGATAGGTTTGTCCTTGGGGATGATCGCCTCGACGCGAAGGTCGAACAGCTCGAAACCGTCGTCGGCCATGTCAGGCCTCCATCAGGCTGAAGGTGACATCGCAGGCGCCGTTGCGGCGGATGACACCGCACGCGGCGGCGAACCGGTCACGCTCTTCGACGCGCACCTGCGCCACCACACTGCCGGCCAGCCAGCCTATCGGGAACAAGAGCCGCGCGCCCTGCCCGTAGTAGAGGCCAATGTCGAAGATCGCATTGGGATTGCCGCCCCACATGCGTGGCGGCACGTAGGACAGTACGATGTCGCCCGGCTGCGGGTTCAGCGTCGCGTTCTCGGCCGGCAACGGTTTTGCATAGGCCTGGCCCTCGAGGTCGGCTGATGGAACCGGACAGGAAATCTCAGGCCCCGTCCACATCGCATGGATGCCCGGAACAACGCGTGGCGTGCCGAGGTAGGCCAAGAGGAAGGCAGCGTTTTCCGGCGCCTTCTCGGGCAGCAGCAATGCCGTTACGGAAAGCTGCGAGCGCGGCTCGGTGATCCTGATGGCGGTCATGTCTGGTCTTTCACGGCGGCGGCCTGCAGCTTGCTGCGCAGGAAGGTGAAGGGTCGGCTGATGTCGGCGACCAGCGACTCGCGCGCCGCCTGCGCATCCTGCGTGGACAGCGCCGTGACGATGCGGCGGTGATATTGGGCGGTGTCGACCTCGCCGGCTTCCGAGAAGGCGTAGATGGCGACACGAATGCAGGGACCCGATTGCAGCCACAGGCTCTCGATCATCGGGATCAGCACGGCCGAACCGCAGGAGCGGTAGATCTCGAAATGAAAGCTCTGGTTGAGCGTCACTTCGCGGTCGACGTCCTTCTTGTGTTTCAAAGCCCGCATCTCGTCCCATTCGGCGAGGATGGTTTCGATGGTGGCGATCTGGCGCGGACCCATGCGGGCGGCGGCCAGCGCGATCGCCTCGCCCTCGATCAGGATGCGAGCCCGCAGGAGATCGTCGAGGCGTTCCAGCGTGATCGGCGGCACGCGCACCGAACGGTTGGGCAGCGCCTCCAGCGCCTTTTCCGTGATCAGCCGGCCGAGCGCCTCGCGCACCGGCATGGTCGAGGTGACCAAGGCGTCAGCCAGGCCACGGATGGTCAGCACCTGGCTCGGTTCGAACAGGCCGCCAATCAGGGCGCGGCGCAGCTCGGAATACACGCGGTCCTGCACGGTCTCGCGGCCGACCGGCGCAAGCTGGGCCGCGATCACCTCGTTGTTCTTTTCGATGGCAGCCTTTTGCATGGAATTCCGTTCGTGGCCGGTTTTCGGCTTGCGGAGGAAATTAAAGCCGAATAGCGTGATCAACGCAAGTGTGATCACAAATCATAATCAGGAGGCGGCAGCGATCGTCTTCGGCCAGAGGGTTTGATGAGCGAGGCAACCAAACGGCAAGGGGAAATCCGCGCGCCGGTTCTGACGGCAAGGAATGTCGTCAGGCGGTTCGGCGGCCTTGTCGCGGTCAACGACGTCTCGTTTAACGTCAAAGCGGGCGAAATCCTCGGCCTCATCGGCCCCAACGGCGCCGGCAAGACGACGATGTTCGACCTGCTTGCCGGCAGCATATTGCCGACCAGCGGCGAAATCCTTCTCAACGGCACGAGCGTCTCGGGCGAAGCCGCACATCTGCGTATCGGCCGTGGCCTTGGCCGCACGTTTCAGATCCCGCGCCCGCTGCCCAACCTGACGCTGATCGAAAACATCATGCTGGCGGCGCAGGGTCAGGCCGGCGAAAAGCTGCTTGCCAATTTCG
>NZ_RZPF01001190.1:0-992 GCF_004022735.1 Mesorhizobium sp. M7A.F.Ca.AU.001.01.1.1 | reverse complement strand
GCTCTGTGGTTGCCATCGGCAATGCGCCGACCGCGCTATTCTATCTCCTGGAAAAACTGCGCGATGGCGCACCGAAGCCGGCGGCCATCATCGGCATGCCGGTCGGCTTCGTCGGTGCGGCCGAATCCAAGGATGCGCTGGCCGAGAATTCCTACGGCGTTCCCTACGCCATCGTGCGTGGCCGGCTTGGCGGCAGTGCCATGACCGCCGCCGCGCTCAATTCATTGGCGAGGCCTGGCCTGTGAACGCCTTTCTCAAAGGCCGCCTCGTTGGCGTCGGCACCGGTCCTGGCGACCCCGAACTGCTGACCCTAAAAGCCGCCCGCATCCTGGCCGAGGCCGATGTCGTGGCCTATTTCGCCAAGCGCGGCAACAACAGCAACGCCCGCGCCATCGTCGAAGCGCAGTTCCGGCCCGAAATGACGGAATTGCCGCTGCTCTATCCCGTCACAACCGAAATCGCCAGGGACCACGACGACTACCGCTCGCAGATCACGGCTTTCTACGAGGAGTCGGCCGAAAAGGTCGCCGAGCACCTCGAAGCCGGCAGAATGGTTGCGGTGCTGTCGGAGGGCGACCCGCTGTTCTACGGCTCTTACATGCATCTGCATGTGCGCCTCGCCCATCGTTTTCCGACCGAAGTCATCCCCGGCGTCACCGCCATGTCCGGCTGCTGGTCGCAGACCGGTATTCCGATCGTCCAGGGCGACGACGTGCTCACCGTGCTGCCGGGCACGATGAGCGAGTTCGAGCTGACCCGCCGGCTGGCCGACACCGATGCCGCCGTCATAATGAAGGTCGGCCGCAACCTGCCCAAGATCAGGCGGGCGCTGGAGGCTACGGCCAAGCTGTCGCGCGCCGTCTATGTCGAGCGCGGCACCATGGCCGGCAGCGTCTCGATGAAGCTTGCCGACAAAAAGGACGACAAGGCGCCCTACTTCGCCATCGTGCTGGTCGCCGGCTGGTCCGGCCGCCCCGGCGCCGTGGGAGCGC
>NZ_RZPF01001189.1:0-996 GCF_004022735.1 Mesorhizobium sp. M7A.F.Ca.AU.001.01.1.1 | reverse complement strand
TTCAAGGAGGTGTCCGTCGAATCCCGCCGTTACGTGGCAGCCGCCCTTTCCGAATGCGAATACGCACCCGCCGCCCTGGTGCGCCGTCTTTGCGAGGAACCGGTCGACATTGCCGCGCCGTTGCTCATCCGCTCACGCGCCGTCAGCGACATCGATCTCATCGCCCTGATCGGGCGACATGGCCTGCCGCATGCGCGTGCCATTGCGCGCCGCAAGGGCTTGAACCCGACCATTGCTGACCTGATCAGGGCCCTCGAGAGGCCAACCCTGGTGCGCGCGCCGGACCCGGATGCGAACGCCGCTGGGGCAGACAAGATCGCGCCAGCGAGCGCGGATACCGCCTCCGGCGAGCCAGCCCGGGAACAGACACTCGGCATCGCGGCCGAGAATGCACGGCGCAGGCTGCGCTCGATGATGCGCACCGGCGACGAGAAGACAGCGACCGCCGAGCCTTTCAAGGGCGCCGACACCTATATGAAATTGCGCGAGACAGCGCTGACGGGAAACGCCGCGTTCTTCCAGACCGCGCTCGCCGATGCGCTCGACATCGATTTCGAGACCGCGCGATCGCTCACCGCCAACCAGAATTATGCCTCGCTGCTTGTCGCCTTGCGCTCGCTCGACCTCAGCGAAGACAGGGCCTTCCTGGTCACGGTTGCCGTCTATCCCAGCCAGTTCCCGCACCCGCAGGCTATCCGGACTTTCCTCGACCGCTACCGGCTGCTGCATCGCGAGGCGGCCCAGGACAAGATGCGGTCGTGGAGAGCGGAAATCCTTTCAAGGGTGGTTCGCGGCGCAGCACCTGCCAACAGCGATACACGCACCGCTTCGAACAGCGACGATGCGGCGGCTTCTTCCGGCCTCAGGGCGTCTTCACGGAAATAAGCTCCTCGACGGGCACGGCACCGGCCTCGATTTCGACCACCCAGATGTCGGGATCGAATTTTTTCTCCCGTTCCAGCCTGGCTTCGAGCACCGCGGGATCGTCACCAGCTC
>NZ_RZPF01001188.1:0-1007 GCF_004022735.1 Mesorhizobium sp. M7A.F.Ca.AU.001.01.1.1 | reverse complement strand
GGCGTGCTGGGCGTGATGCGCATCGCCTTCCAGAACATGGGCAGCGGCGGCATCGACGCCACCTGGTCGAAGGCCATCGAAGGCCTGCGCCACGCCTTCCGCCGGCTGCAGCAGATCAACACCGCCTCGCGCTCGCGGCGCAACGTGCAGCGCCACTACGATCTGTCGGGCGATCTCTACCGGCTCTTCCTCGACGAGGACATGCAATATTCCTGCGCCTATTTCGAGCAGCCGGACATGACGCTCGACGAGGCGCAGGGCGCCAAGAAACGCCACATCGCCGCCAAGCTCCGGCTGAAGGCCGGCCAGACGGTGCTCGACATCGGCTCCGGCTGGGGCGGGCTTGGCCTCTATCTCGCCAAGGCGTTCGACGTCGACGTGCAAGGCGTCACGCTGTCGACCGAGCAGCATGGCGTCGCCACCGACCGGGCGCATGCGCAAGGGCTGGAAAGCCGCGTGCATTTCGAGCTGAAGGACTACCGCGAACTCAATGAGCGTTTCGATCGCATCGTCTCGGTCGGTATGTTCGAGCATGTCGGCGTCAACCACTATCGCACCTTCTTCGACAAGAGCGCGACGCTGCTCAAGCCGGATGGCGTCATGCTGTTGCACACGATCGGCCGTTCCGGCGTGCCGTGGGCGACCAGCGCCTTCATCCGCAAATACATCTTCCCGGGCGGCTACATCCCGTCGCTGTCGGAAGTGATGCCTGCGATCGAGAAGTCGGGCCTGGTCGTCACCGACGTCGAGATCCTGCGGCTCCACTATGCCGACACGCTGAAGCACTGGGGCGAGCGCTTCGCCGCCAATCGCGACAAGGCCAAGGCGATCTATGACGAGCGCTTCTGCCGCATGTGGGAATTCTATCTGGCGGCCTCGGAAGCCGCATTCCGCTGGCAGGATCTGGTGATCTTCCAGATCCAGATCGCCAAGAAGAACGATACGCTGCCGATGACACGCGACTACATGGCCAAATGCGAAAAAGCGCTGGAGATGCGCGATATGGG
>NZ_RZPF01001187.1:0-1007 GCF_004022735.1 Mesorhizobium sp. M7A.F.Ca.AU.001.01.1.1 | reverse complement strand
GTGCGGGTGCTGGCGGGAGAAAAGGCAATGTATGCGCTTTGCCGGCCGCCTGGCCACCACGCCTACCGCGATCAGGCAGCCGGCTTCTGCTACCTGAACAACACCGCGATCGCGGCCAACTGGGCCGCGTCAAAAGGCGCGCGTGTGGCAATCATCGACGTGGACGTGCACCACGGCAATGGCACTCAGGCCATTTTCTACCACAGATGCGATGTACTCACGGTATCGATGCACGGCGATCCGGCCTGGCTCTACCCTTACTACGCCGGATATGCCGATGAGGTCGGCGCCGGAGTTGGTGAAGGATACAATCTAAACCTGCCAGTGCCACTGATGAGTGGCAGCGAGGTCTATTTGGCTGCCGCGGCAAAAAGTTGCGACGCGGCGCGGCAATTCTCGCCGGATATCCTGGTTGTCGCTCTTGGTTTGGACGCCTCCCAAGCGGACCCCTTTGCCTGTATGGCTGTGGACGAAAGTGGGTTTCACCGAATGGGGAAAATGCTGGGGGCGCTGTCGCGACCGACCCTGATAGTTCAGGAGGGTGGTTATCCCTCTCCGACTCTTGAGCGTTCGCTCGCGGCATTCCTTAAGGGATTTATAGAGGGTCGTAGCTCCTGAGGGTCACCATTGGATGGCCGTTTCCGGCGTACAGCATCAGCTGGACAGTTTATGTGAGCGCTTGGTGTAGAGAGGTCATTCTCATCTACGCATAACCTTTTACTCGGTTCTTGTGCTTGTTCGACCATCACACCACGAAAAAATCCTCAATGCGCTCTTTGCCTCCAGCAGTGCCGGCAGGAGTTCCCGCTCCATCTCCGCGACCGAGAAACGGGCCGACTGGGTCGAGACGTTGATGGCCACGACCGTGCGTTCTGCCGGTCGACGATCGGCACGGCGACCGAGCGCAGGCCGAGTTCTAGTTCCTCATCGACGATGGCAAAGCCATCCGCTTTCGCCTCGCCGATGTCGCCGCCCAGCCGAACTCATCGGAACGGGTCGCGCCTGGC
>NZ_RZPF01001186.1:0-1009 GCF_004022735.1 Mesorhizobium sp. M7A.F.Ca.AU.001.01.1.1 | reverse complement strand
CACCTGTCCAGCGGAAGGAGAAGACGATGCCGAAATGCTCGGCCAGGAAGGCACCGGCCGGACCGCGCCGGCCGAAGGTGAGCAGCAGCAGATAGCCGGTCACCACCGGCGGCAGGATCAGCGGCAGATGCACCAGCCCGTTGAGAACCGTCTTGCCCCAGAACTGTCCCCGGGCAAGCAGAAGCGCGATCAAGATGCCCGGCGGCAGGCTGGCGAGCATCGCCACCGTTGCCACCTTGATGGACAGCCGGACCGCATTCCATTCGTCGGGAGTGAGGTCCAGCAGCCAGTTCATAGTGCCCCTTGGAACTCAGTTGCTCGGCGCGAGCACGGTAAATCCCTGATCCTTGAACAGCGCGGCCGCCTTGGCCGACTGCAGGCATTTCAGGAAAGCCGGCGTATCCTTGTCCTTCGAATCGGCGGTCTGGGCAACCGGATAGATGATCGGCGGATGCGAATCCTCCGGGAAGGTGCCGATCACCTTGACCCCCTTTTCGGCATGCGCGTCGGTGGCATAGACAATGCCAAGGGCGGCTTCGCCCGTCGAAACCAGTTTCAGCGCCGCGCGCACGTTTTCGGCCTGCGCCACCTTGCCCTCGACCGAGGACCAGACGCCGAGCGATTCAAGCGCGGCCTTGCCGTATTTGCCGGCCGGCACCGCCTTGAAATCTCCCATGGCGAGCTTGCCGTCGCCGATCAGCTTGGCGAGGTCGAAACCCTTCTCGATCCTGGTGTCGACCGCCGAGTCCTTCGGCGCCACCAGCACGATCTGATTGCCGAGCAGCTTCACTTCGGTGTCCGGCTTGGTCAGCTTCTTGTCGGAGAGATATTTCATCCAGTCGAGATCGGCCGAGATGAAGACGTCGGCAGGCGCCCCGCCCTCGATCTGCTTGGCCAGCGCCGAGCTCGCGGCATAGGAGACAGTCGCCGCCTCGCCGACATCGACCTCGCAGGCCTTGTTCACCGCGTCGAGCGCGTCCTTGAGGCTGGCTGCGGCAAACACCACCAC
>NZ_RZPF01001185.1:0-1010 GCF_004022735.1 Mesorhizobium sp. M7A.F.Ca.AU.001.01.1.1 | reverse complement strand
TTCGTGGCCGGCATCGCGCTGTTCATCCTCGCTTCGCTGCCTGTGCGCTGGCGCCGAATGCAATTGTGCTGATCGCATTTCGCGCGTTGCAGGGCATCGGTGCGGCAATCATGGTGCCTGGCAGCCTCGCCATCATCGCCAAGGCCTACCCGAAGAAAGAACGCGGCCGTGCTATCGGCATCTGGGCGGCGGCTTCGGCGCTGACCACGGCACTTGGCCCGGTGTTCGGCGGCTTCGTGCTGTCGGCCTTCGGTGACGGCATCTGGCGGGCGATCTTCGCCATCAACCTGCCGCTGGGCTTGATTTCGATCTGGCTTCTGCTGGCCAAGGTTCCGGCCGATGTGCCGACGGAGAAACGCAGCCTGGATCTCGGCGGTGCAGCGCTCGCGACATTGGCTTTCGGTGCGCTTGCCTATGGGCTGACCTCGATGAGCGCCAGCGGCGAGGGCCTCATGGCAGGGCCGAGCATTGCCGCCGGCGTCGTATTGCTGGCTGTCTTCATCGTCTTCGAGCTTCGGCAGCGCGAGCCGATGATCGACCTCAGCCTGTTTCGCGTCGGTGCTTTCGCCGGCGCCAATGTGGCGACGTTCTTCCTCTATTTTGCGCTGTCGGCCAACCTTTTCTATCTGCCAATGCTGCTGATCGCCGGCTGGGGCCTGAGCACGGCCGAGGTCGGCTTCATCTTCCTGCCCTTGTCGGCATCGATCGCGCTTTTGTCGGGACCTGTCGGCAAGCTGTCGGACCGGATCGGACCGCGTTTTCCGATCGCCTGCGGCAGCCTGGTCGTGGCTTTTGCGTTTGCCGGGCTGGCCTTGCTCACCTACGCCGGCATCCACAATTTCTGGACCGGAACATTCCCGCTGATGGGGCTGATGGGGCTCGGCATGGCTCTGGTCGTGTCGCCCTTGTCGACCGCGATCATGACGGCGGTGGAGGACAAGGACACGGGGGCGGCCTCCGGCATCAACAATGCCGTCTCACGCATCGGCGGTCTGATCGCGGGGGCGGCG
>NZ_RZPF01001184.1:0-1010 GCF_004022735.1 Mesorhizobium sp. M7A.F.Ca.AU.001.01.1.1 | reverse complement strand
GTTCGCGACAAGGCGGGGCAGGCCGTGCAGATGGCCAAGGACAATCCGCTGGCCGCCGGTGCGCTGGCCGCGGTGCTGCTCGGAACCGGTACTGGCCGCAACGTGACGGGCGCCGCGGTGAAGCTTGGCGGACTGGCCGCGATCGGCGGCCTCGCCTACAAGGCCTACCAGAATTACAAGGCCGGCAACGCGCCCGCGGAAGCACCGGCGGCCGGTGAACCGGAATTGCTGCCGCCGCCCAAGGATACCCCCTTCCACCCGTCGCAGGCGCCGCAAGGCGAGGACGAATTCACGCTGACCCTGGTGCGGGCGATGATTTCGGCGGCGAAGGCCGATGGCCATATCGACGATGAAGAGCGCCAGAAGATCGCCGGCAAGCTCAGCCTGGCCGGCATAGGCTCCGACGCCGAAAAGTTCCTGATGGCGGAGCTGGCAAGCCCGCTCGACCTCGACACGCTGGTGGCCGGCGCCAAGACCGATGCGCAGAAGCTCGAACTCTACACGGCGTCGCGCCTGACCATCGATCCCGACACACGCGCCGAGCGCGGTTATCTCGACCTGCTTGCCGGCCGGCTCGGCCTGCCGGACGCGCTGGTCGACCATGTCGAGGCGACGGTTTCGGCGGCCAAGGTGCCGGCCAAGGCCGGGACGTCACCCAATCCGCGCTGGTAGGCCAAAACGGCACAGGGGGCACTTTCCGGGTTAACCGCTCATTAACCCAGCAAGCGCATCATTCAACACAGTCGGATCGGCTTTTCCTCCTCCCAAGCCCGGTTCAGATCAGGGGCGGTCGCCAATGGCCGCCCTTTTTGTCGGTCCGGCCGGATGGACACGCTTGCCATCGCCGCCGTCATTTGCGATGCCTTCCTTTTCGAGCCAACCCCCCAAAATCAGTCGAGCAAGCGCAGCGCTGCCGGAGGACAATAGCCATGACCGAGCAAAGAACCGCCATCGTCACCGGGGCCGGCACGGGCATCGGCAAGAGCGTCGCCACGGCGCTGCTCACGGCC
>NZ_RZPF01001183.1:0-1012 GCF_004022735.1 Mesorhizobium sp. M7A.F.Ca.AU.001.01.1.1 | reverse complement strand
GGCTTTACCTGCAGATCGGGCTTTTCCAGTGCCTGTCGCTCATTCCCGGCACATCGCGTTCGGGCTCGACCATCGTCGGCGCCCTGCTTTTGGGCGTCGACAAGCGCGCGGCCGCTGAATTTTCCTTCTTCCTTGCAATCCCGACCATGGTCGGCGCCTTCGCCTTCGACCTGTTCAAGAACCGCAACGTGCTGAGCAGCGCCGACCTGCCGATCATCGCCGTCGGCTTCGTCGCCGCCTTTGTCACGGCGCTCATCGTCGTGCGCTTCCTGCTCGATTACGTCTCGCGCAAGGGTTACTCGCTGTTCGGCTGGTGGCGGCTGGTGGTGGGCGGTGTCGGGTTGGTGGCGTTGATGATCTGGGGGTGAGGAGTGTTCCGCGTAGCGGCCCTCACGCTTCGTCCCACGGGCTCCGCCCGTGGATGACGAATGAAGGAGGGCTGCCCCCTCTAACTCTTCCCATAAAACGCGTTCTCGACATGCACCGGCCAGCGCCAGGGCAGCACGGCGACCATGTCGAAGCGCATCGACAGCCTGCCGTAGTCCGCTTGGCGCGACAGCCAGATGTCGGCCGCGCCTTCTATTCGACGTTCCGATTCGTGGCCGATCGCCTCCATGGCTTCCATCAGCGACCGGCGCGCCTTGACCTCGACGAACAGCACCAGGTCGCCGCGCCGCGCGATCAGGTCGATCTCGCCGAAGCGCGTGCGGTGGCGGCGCGCCAGGATCCGGTAGCCCTTCAGCATCAGCGCTGCCGCCGCCAGCCATTCGCTGCGATGGCCGCGCCGATAGGCTTTTTGGCGGCTGGCGCTCGGGCGTTCAGCCACCGTCGCTTTCTCCCGAAGCATCCTTGAGCTCCAGCAATCGCCGATAGAGCGCCTGTTTCTGGCCGCCGGTCATCTTCGCGGCTTCCGCCGCCGCCTTGGAGGCCGGCATCTCGGCGGCAAGCGACAGAAGCAAACGGTCGATGTCGGCGGGTTCGTCGACCCTGGCCTCGGCCGGCGCGACGCAGA
>NZ_RZPF01001182.1:0-1016 GCF_004022735.1 Mesorhizobium sp. M7A.F.Ca.AU.001.01.1.1 | reverse complement strand
CGCACGTGTTTCCAGCCGCATACAAACCTCGCTCGAGGTTGTCGACAGCAGGAAAAAGACGAACGGTCCCAGGAACCAGAAGAAGAACAGCGACGGCCAGAAAACGACTGCAAGCAGCGCCCGGGCAGCCAGTGTGGTCAACTAGCCTGATCCATGAAGCGCGGGAACCAGCCTTCGTGAGCCGAGGAGAGTTCGCTGACCGGGATTGCCCTGGCGTCGCCAAGCTTCAGCGCGCTGCCGCCTGTGGAGCCGATCCACGGCGCGAAGATGCCAAGCTCGCCCTGCTGCTTGCGAATGGCGTCCCATTCGTCACCATGCGGGTCGATCGACAGCGTCAGCAGATAACGGCCCTGATCCTCGCCGAACCAGACCGGGATCGGGTCGGTGCCGACAAGGCCGGGAACGGTGGCGCCGATGCCGGACGCCATCACCATTTCGGCTAAAGCCACCGCGATACCGCCATCGGAAACGTCATGCGCCGCCGTGACGATGCCGGAGGCGATGAGCGCGCGCACATGGTCGCCGACGCGCTTTTCATGCTCGAGGTCGACCGGCGGCGGCGGTCCATCCGTGCGGCCGTGTATGTCCCTGAAATAGACCGATTGCCCGAGATGCGTTCCCCAGGACGCCGGCGCGCCGACCAGCAGGATCATTTGGCCCTCGGCCGCAAAGCCGGCCCGCACCATCTTCGACCAATCGGCGATCAGGCCGACGCCGCCGATGGTCGGGGTGGGCAGGATGCCCTGGCCGTTGGTCTCGTTGTAGAGCGAGACATTGCCGGAGACGATCGGGAATTCGAGCGCACGACAGGCGTCGCCGATGCCCTTCACGGCACCGACCAGCTGGCCCATGATCTCGGGCCGTTCCGGGTTGCCGAAATTGAGGTTGTCGGTTGCGGCCAGCGGCAGAGCGCCGGTGGCGGTCAAGTTGCGCCAGCATTCGGCCACCGCCTGCTTGCCGCCCTCGTAAGGGTCGGCCTCGCAATAGCGCGGCGTCACGTCGGACGAGAAGGCGAG
>NZ_RZPF01001181.1:0-1018 GCF_004022735.1 Mesorhizobium sp. M7A.F.Ca.AU.001.01.1.1 | reverse complement strand
CCTGTCGTGGTGATACCCGCCACCTCGATCTGCAGATACTCGCCCTCCTCGAAGGAGGCCGCCTGGTAGCGCTCCGTGTTCTCGGCGACCATGTGGTAGGCTGGCGACGTCGTGTAGGACAGCACCATCGGCGCCTCGCCCTTGGTGAACAGCCCATAGGCCTCGCTCCAGCCCGGCGTCACGGTCAGCACCTTGGCCTTGAGCTTGGCCCAGGCCTCGGGTGCCTTGTCGCCATAGACCGACTTGACCCAAAGAAGCAGGCCGAGGCCTGGCGTCGAGGTGCGCGGATCCTGGATGACGATCTTGTCGTTGGCACTGCCTTCGATCAGCTCCTTCAGGCTCTTCGGCGGCGTCTTCATCTTCTGCGTGTCGTAGACGACAGCGAAATAGCCGTAGTCGAAGGGGACAAACGTGTCGTCGCTCCAGCCGCCCGGCACACTGACATCCGTCACCGCGCCATGCGGCGCGAACAAGCCTGACGCCTTGGCATCGGCGGTGAGATTGGTATCCAGGCCAAGCACGATATCGGCCTTGGTCGATGTGCCTTCCAATCTGACGCGGTTGAGCAGCGCGACGCCATCGGCGACCGAGACGAAGTCGACGTCGCAGCCGCATTCGGCCTCGAACTCCTTCTTCACCACGGGACCCGGACCCCAGTCGGCGGTGAAACTCTCATAGGTGTAGACGGTGAGCTTGTCCTTGGCCAAGGCGGGCCCGGACAAGGCCACGACCGTTGCTGAAACAAGAGCGTATAAAAGCGTGCGCATCGGCGCCTCCTTCGTTTGAATTGAAAGGAATTGAGGCGTCGGACTGTCCGAAACGTCTAATCCCTCCGCCGGTACAAACCGGATCAGGTTCAGCGGGTTGGCGAGACTGCCTCTCAGCCGGTCCGCGAAGATCGCGTCCGGCACCCCGTTAGAGCGTTTCGACACATAGGCCGGGCCGATCCGCCATGCAAGCGGGAGTTTGCCGCCTTCCGTTTCCCGTGCCGGGCTGGTAAGGGCCACACGATATGAGC
>NZ_RZPF01000117.1:0-11600 GCF_004022735.1 Mesorhizobium sp. M7A.F.Ca.AU.001.01.1.1 | reverse complement strand
CTTCATGTCCGGGCCAAGCAGTTTGCGCGCCGTCGCCAGCCCGATGCCGGACGAGCCACCGATGATGACGGTGTGTTGGATTGCCTTGGTCATCAATGCTGTTCCTTCGATGTGGGGGAGGCCGGGCCGATGAGGTCGAGGCTCAAGCTTCTCAGCTGTTGCCTTGCCTTGGCGTCGTAGGCCTGAGCATCGGCGCGGGATTCCCGCAGGCCGTCGAAATAGAGGCCGCTTTTCCCGTTGAGCGTGGGTGAGGTGGCGAGATTGAGGATGGCGTCGGCACCGGTCTCGACCGAACTCCACGGCGTCACCCCGGCCTGCCGGACCATGGTTGTGTTCATGTAGCTCGCCGGATGCAATGCGTTGACGGTGACGCCGGTGCCTTTCAACTGTTCGGCCAAATCGACGGTGAACAGAATCTGCGCCAGCTTGCTCTGGCAATAAGTGCGCACCCCGTCATAGGAGCGGGTCAGCATGACATCGCTGAAGTCGATCGCCTGCTGCCCCGCAGAGGCGACATTGACGATGCGCGCCGGCGCACTGGCCTTCAGCAATGGCAGGAGCTCCGATGTCAGCAGGAAACCGGCGAGATAGTTGACCGCGAAGCGCAGTTCATAGCCGTCGGCACTCACCTGCCTTTTGGCACCTTGGCCCGCTGTGCCGATGCCGGCATTGTTGATGAGGATGTCCAGCCGGTTCGTCCGGGCGCGCACCGCCTCGGCGAGGTGGCGCACCTCGGCCAGCGAAGAGAGGTCGGCGACCAGAAGCTCGGCCTTGCCGCCGGCGGCTTCGATCTCGGTGACAACAGCCTTGCCGCGCGTTGCATCGCGGCCGTGCACCAGCACACGGGCGCCCGCGGCGCCGAGCCGTTGCGCGACAACGCGGCCGACGCCGTCTGTCGAGCCGGTGATGAGGATCGTCTTGTCTTTGAGTTCCATGTTCAGAGCCTCCGTTCTGTTGCTCTGAACGGAAGATGGGGCAGTTGGCGCTGGCCAAACAGTTCAAACTTTATCCTGGTATCAATACTGCTATAATACGCGCATGGAGTCCCAACCTCACGCGGCCCCCACACGTTCGGCTGAAGACAGCCGCCGGCGCGAACTCGGCGCCTTCCTGCGCTCGCGCCGCGAAAGGCTGACGCCCTCGGCCGCAGGCATCGCCATCGGTCTCAGGCGACGTACGCCGGGCTTGCGCCGCGAGGAGGTGGCGATGATCGCCGGTGTCGGCACGACTTGGTACACATGGCTGGAGCAGGGGCGGGAGGTCAGGCCCTCGGTCGAGGTGCTGACGGCGCTCGCCGAAGCACTGCGCCTCGACGCCGCCGAAAAACAGCATCTGTTCATCCTTGCCGACCGCCAGCAGCCGGAGCGCCGTGCCGTAGCGCCGGAAAAGGTCGATGGCCCGTTGCTGCACATGCTGCAGAGCCTGGTGCTGCAGCCGGCCTATGTCGTCGGGCGGCGCTGGGACGTGCTGGCCTGGAACCCGGCGGCGGTGGCGGTGTTCGGCGATTATGGCCTGCTGGAGGGTGACGCCCGCAACATCGTCCACATGGTGTTCACGAGCCCGCATCACCGGCACCTGCTGGTCGACTGGGAGCAACTGGCGCGCACCGTGCTGGCCTCGTTCCGGGCCACGAGCGCCCGCTATGTCGGCGATCCGGATTTCGAGCGGCTGATCGAGTTGATGACCCGTTCGAGCCCCGAATTTCGTGCCTGGTGGCCGCAGCGCGACGTCGCGCATCGGTTGTCGGGGGTGAAACATGTCCGGCACCCGAGCGCGGGCGCCATGACCTTCGAGCATATGAGCCTGTCGATCGGCGACGGCTCGGACATGAAGCTGATCGTCTACACGCCGTTAGCCGAGCAGAATTCGATCGCCAAGCTGCAGGCATTGCTGGACGCGCTGCCGGCCGAGCGGCGCAGCGCCTGAGGTTGGCTGGCGTCCCCCTCGGCTTCGTCATCCACGGGCGAAGCGGACGCGGAGACCCGAGGATCCATGCCGGGACGTTTGCCGAAGAGTACTACGGAGCAGAATTTGGACCTTTGCGGCGCGTTGAAGTCGCGGCATGGATTGTAGGGTCTGCGCCGCGTCGCTTCGCTCCTTGCTTCGCCCTAGAATGACGAAACCATTTAGCCCTTCGGCTTCAGCCCATCGAGGAACAACTGCTCGAGAAATCTTGCCGCATCCTCGAAGCGGCCGTCGCCGCCACGGTTCGGTCCGAGCACGGCGCGGACCTGGACGTCGAAATCGGCATAATGCTGCGTCGTCGCCCAGATCGAGAAGATCAGGTGCCACGGGTCGGTCTTGGCGATCTTGCCGGCGCGCATCCAGCCCTTGATGACGGCGGCCTTCTCGTCGACCAGCGTTTTCAGTTCGCCCGCCAGCAGCGGCATGATGCGCGGCGCGCCTTGCAGGATCTCGTTGGCGAACAGCCGGCTCTCGCGCGGAAAATCGCGCGCCATCTCCAGCTTGCGCCTGATGTAGCTGCGCAGTTCGGTTAGGGGATCGCCAATGTCGTCGAGTTCGCGCAGTGGCGCCAGCCAGGTGTCGAGCAGGCGCTGCATCAGCGTTTCGTGGATGTCTTCCTTGCGCCGGAAATAATAGAGCAGGTTCGGTTTCGACATGCCGGCAGCTTCGGCGATCTGGTCGATGGTCGAGCCGCGAAAGCCGTTGGTGGAGAAGACCTCAAGCGCCGCCTCCAGGATGAGTTCGCGCTTTTCCTGCTGGATGCGGGTGCGGCGAGGGGCATCCGTGCCGATGGTCACCGTTGCAAGCCCTCGTGTTGAGGCTCATCTGGACCAATTCTCTGGACCAGTTTTTCCCTAGCCTGTGGAACGCACTTCAGGTGCCGCATTTCCGCTAGTAATCCTTGACCGCCTACAGGGCGGTGCTAACGTTTGTCCAATCGGTCAAAAATTTGCGTAGCATGAAAACGCGGCAAAGACCAAGCGTTGGGCGCAGCGAAACAGTTTACAAGGGGAAGTCCTGGTCATGTCCAACCGGCTGAAAGTCACGCCGAACGATCTCAGTGCATTCTGGATGCCGTTCACGGCAAACCGGCAGTTCAAGCAGGCGCCGCGCATGATGGTGTCCGCCAAGGACATGCATTACACAACCAGCGACGGCCGCAAGGTGCTCGACGGCACCGCCGGCCTGTGGTGCGTCAATGCCGGCCACTGCCGTCCGAAGATCACCGAGGCGATCCAGCACCAGGCTGCCGAACTCGATTATGCGCCGGCCTTCCAGATGGGCCATCCGATCGTGTTCGAACTGGCCAACCGCCTGGTCGACCTGGCGCCCAAGGGCATGGACCATGTCTTCTTCACCAATTCCGGCTCGGAATCGGTCGAGACCGCGCTCAAAATGGCGATCGCCTATCACCGTGTGAAGGGCGAGGGCTCGCGCACCCGGTTGATCGGCCGCGAGCGCGGCTATCACGGCGTCAATTTCGGCGGCATCTCGGTCGGCGGCATCGTCACCAACCGCAAGATGTTCGGCACGCTGCTCGGCGGCGTCGACCATATGCCGCACACGCATCTGCCGGAAAAGAACGCCTTCACCAAGGGTGTGCCGGAGTATGGCGCGGAACTCGCCAACGAGCTGGAGCGTATCGTCGCCCTGCACGACGCTTCGACCATCGCCGCCGTCATCGTCGAGCCGGTCGCCGGCTCCACCGGCGTCATCCTGCCGCCGAAGGGTTATCTGGAGAAGCTGCGCGAGATCTGCACCAAGCACGGCATCCTGTTGATCTTCGATGAGGTCATCACCGGTTTCGGCCGTCTCGGCACACCGTTCGCCGCCGACTATTTCGGTGTCACGCCCGACATCATGACCACCGCCAAGGGCGTCTCCAACGGCGTCATCCCGATGGGCGCGGTGTTTGTGAAGAAGGAGATCCACGACGCCTTCATGACCGGCCCCGAGCACATGATCGAGTTCTTCCACGGCTACACCTATTCGGGCAACCCCATCGCCTGCGCGGCCGCACTCGGCACGCTTGACACCTACAAGGAAGAGGGCTTGCTGACCCGTGGCGAGGAGCTGGCGCCGTACTGGGAAGACGCGCTGCATTCGCTGAAAGGCGAGCCGAACGTCATCGATATCAGGAACATCGGCCTGATCGGTGCGATCGAGCTGGCGCCGATCGCCGGCCAGCCGACCAAACGGGCCTTCTCGGCCTTCGTCAAGGCGTTCGAGCGCGGCGCGCTGATCCGCACCACCGGCGACATCATCGCGCTCTCGCCGCCGCTGATCATCACCAAGGGCCAGATCAACGAATTGATCGACCATGTTCGAGATGTGCTGAGGTCAATCGATTGACGGACTGACGCGGTCGGTTGAGGTCGGCGCGGCAGCGCGCCGACCTGACCTTTTGCTTGCAACGAACCATTACAGTCAGGCGGGCAACGCACCGATCCCGGTCAGGATCACCCGCTTGATATTTTCCTTGGCTTCCCGCCATTGCCGGTCGGACAGAGGTTTTCCGCCATTGAGTGTCTCGATCTGATGGCCGAAATCGGCGTAGTGCTGGGTCGTAGCCCAAAGCATATAGAGCAGATGACGCGGATCCACCGGGTCCATCTTGGCTTCCTCGATCCAGCGCCTGATGATCTCGACGCGGCCGTCGGTCCATTCGCGCAGCGTCGATTCCATATAGTCCTGAAGCACCGGCGCCCCGTGCATCACTTCGGAGGCCCAGACCTTCGAGCCGTCGGGATGGCGGCGTGATATTTCCATCTTGGCGTCGATATAGGCACTGATGCCGTCTATGGGCCCGCGCGCCGCGTCGAAGCAATTGGCCGCCTGTAGCCAGATTTCAAAGATGTTTTGAACGACCGACCGGTAAAGCTCTTCCTTGGTGGCGAAATAGTAGTGGAGATTTGCCTTCGGCAGTCCGGCCAGATCCGCAATCAACTGCATCGTGGCGCCGCCAAACCCTGCCTCCGCAAACACCTTCTCTGCAGCGACGAGAATGGTTTTTTCATTCTCTCGGCGGATCTCCTGTCGCCGCATGGGGCGGGTGGGTTCTGCCATGTCTACCCCAAGATTCTAGTTGACCGCTTGGTCAGGTTGTGTAGTTTAAAAGCTGACCATACGGTCAAGCTGTAAATCACTCAAGGGGCGACAAGACCCCTGGTGTAGATGGGAACTCGAGATGGCCGCACCCGGCGAGAATCTGCGAATCAATTCAAACCGTTTGTGGGATTCCATCATGGAGATGGCGAAGATTGGCCCCGGCATTGCCGGCGGCAACAATCGCCAGACCGTGACCGACGAAGACGGCGAAGGGCGGCATCTGTTCAAGCGCTGGTGCGATGCGGCCGGGCTCGAAATGGGCGTCGATGAAATGGGCACGATGTTTGCCCGCCGCGAAGGCACCGATCCCAGCCTGCCGCCGGTCTATGTCGGCAGCCATCTCGATACGCAGCCGACCGGCGGCAAGTATGACGGCGTGCTCGGCGTACTGGGCGGGCTTGAAGTGGTGCGCTCGCTCAACGATCTCGGCATCAAGACCAAACATCCAATCGTCGTCACCAACTGGACGAACGAGGAGGGCTCGCGCTTCGCGCCGGCTATGATGGCGTCCGGCGTGTTCGCCGGCGTGCTCGACCAGGCCGATGTGTACGGGCATGTCGACAAGCAGGGCAAGAAATTCGGCGAGGAACTGGAGCGCATCGGCTGGAAAGGCCCCGAGAAGGTCGGCGACCGCAAGATCCATGCCTTCTTCGAACTGCATATCGAACAGGGTCCGATCCTCGAGGACGAAGATATCGACATCGGTGTCGTCACCCATGGCCAGGGCCTTAAATGGCTGCAGGTGACGCTGACCGGCAAGGAAGCCCATACCGGCTCGACGCCGATGCCCAAGCGCCGCAATGCCGGGCTCGGCATGGCGCGGGTGATCGAACTGGTGCACGAGATCGCCATGGACTACCAGCCCGATGCCGTCGGCGCGGTCGGCCACATGGAGGTCTATCCCAATTCGCGCAACATCATCGCCGGGCGCACCGTCTTCACCGTCGATATCCGCTCGCCGGAAAAGGAAGTGCTGGACGCGATGGATGGCCGCATCCGCGAAGGCATCGACACGATCTGCGATGCACTCGACATCCGCTGCGAGATCGAACAGGTCGGCGCTTTCGATCCGGTGACTTTCGATGCCGGCTGCGTCAAGGCGATCCGCGATGCCGCCGACCGCCTTGGCTATTCCCATCGCAACATCGTTTCCGGTGCCGGCCACGACGCCTGCTGGATCAACCGCGTCGCGCCCACCGCCATGGTGATGTGCCCTTGCGTCGATGGCCTCAGCCACAACGAGGCCGAAGAGATCACCAAGGAATGGGCTTCGGCGGGTGCCGATGTCTTGTTCCACGCGGTGGTGGAGACGGCTGTCATCGTGGAGTGAGCTTAGAATCCACCTTCCAAACGACGCTCGTAAAGAAGCGCGAAGAGAACAAGGGAACAGTCAATGACCAAAGTCATCCGAAACGGCACCATCGTCACCGCCGACCGCACCTGGAAGGCCGATGTGCTGATGCAGCACGGCAAGATCGTCGCCATCGGTTCGGGCCTGCATGGCGACCATGAGTTCGACGCCACCGGCTGCTACATCATGCCGGGCGGCATCGACCCGCACACCCATCTCGAAATGCCGTTCATGGGCACCTATTCGGCCGATGATTTCGAATCCGGCACGCGCGCGGCGCTCTCCGGCGGCACGACGATGGTGGTCGATTTCTGCCTGCCGGCGCCGCAGCAGTCGCTGCTCGAAGCCTTGCAGATGTGGGACAACAAGACCTCGAAGGCGTCGTGCGACTACTCCTTCCACATGGCGATCACCTGGTGGGGCAAGCAGGTGTTCGACGAGATGGCCACGGTCGTCGACAAGGGCATCACCTCGTTCAAGCATTTCATGGCCTACAAGGGCGCGCTGATGGTCGACGACGACGAGATGTATGCGTCGTTCCAGCGCTGCGCCGATCTCGGCGCGCTGCCGCTCGTTCATGCCGAGAATGGCGACGTGGTGGCGGCACTGTCGCAGAAGCTGCTGGCTGCCGGCAACAACGGCCCCGAGGGCCACGCCTATTCGCGGCCGCCCGAAGTGGAAGGCGAGGCGACCAACCGCGCCATCATGATCGCCGACATGGCCGGCGTGCCGCTCTATGTCGTGCATGTCTCCTGCGAGCAGAGCCACGAGGCGATCCGCCGGGCGCGCCAGAAGGGCATGCGGGTGTTCGGCGAGCCGCTGATCCAGCACCTGACGCTGGACGAGAGCGAGTATTTCGACAAGGACTGGGACCATGCGGCACGCCGCGTGATGAGTCCGCCCTTCCGCAACAAATCGCACCAGGACTCGCTGTGGGCCGGCCTGCAGGCGGGTTCGCTGCAGGTGGTGGCGACCGATCATTGCGCTTTCACCACCAAACAGAAGCGCAACGGCGTCGGCGATTTCACCAAGATCCCGAACGGCACCGGCGGGCTTGAAGACCGCATGCCGGTGCTGTGGACCACAGGCGTCAACACCGGCCGGCTGACGATGAACGAGTTCGTCGCGGTGACCTCGACCAACATCGCCAAGATCCTCAACATGTATCCGAAGAAGGGCGCCATCGTAGAGGGTGCCGACGCCGACATCGTCGTCTGGGATCCCAAGCGCAAGAAGACAATTTCGTCCAAGAAGCAGCAATCGGTGATCGACTACAATGTCTTCGAGGGTTTCGAGGTGACCGGCCTGCCGCGGTTCGTGTTCTCGCGGGGCGAACTGTCGATCCAGGAGTCCGAGGTCAAGACCAAGCCCGGCCATGGTGAATTCGTCGGCCGCGAGCCGAATGCGGCCGTCAACCGGGCGCTGTCGACGTGGAAGGAAATCTCCGCGCCGCGCAAGGTGGAACGCACCGGCATCCCGGCGACCGGGGTTTGAGGTGCGGCGCGGGGGACTTCTTTTCGCGGCAGTTTTGGTTCTGGTGGCCAGCCAAGTGTCGGCGGCCGGCATCGACCTAGCCAAACCTTATGGCAACAAGTCCGGCTGCATCAACAAGAACGGCCAGGAAGTCTACGCCGAGGACATGCTGCTTCTAACCAACACCGACTTCATCACGGCGACGAGCGCTTGCACCTTCACCGGCAAGAGGGTCCAGGCCGACGGCTCGCTTGTGGTGAAGGCGGAGTGCGAGGCCGAAGGCGAAGAGGGCAAGTCGCCCGCCACCTTCATCATCAAGCACAGCACCAAGAACGCCAAGAAACTGGTGATCGCGGATGCGGACGGCACCGTCTATGGGGAAGTGTCTCGGTGCCGATGATTGCCGAAGCTGGCGGGCGCAAACCTCTAGCAATTGGCCGACGGGCGCCTAGCCCGGCGAAGTCAGCTTCCGGCGACCAGCGCATCCAGTTCCGGCAGCAGGACGACGCTCTCCTGTTCGTTGGGATCGGTGCGCGCAATGACGGCAGAGGACGGGGCGCCGCTCAGGTTGGCCGGCAGATGCGGCACGCCGGCGGGGATGTAGAAGAGATCACCGGCCTTGACGACGATATGATGCTCGAGCCGGTCGCCATACCAGGTGTGAACTTCGCCGGAGAGCACATAGATCGCCGTCTCGTGGCTCTCGTGCATATGCGCCTTGGCGCGGGCGCCGGGCGGCATGGTGAGCATGTGCATGCAGATGCCGGAGGCACCGACGGTCTCGGCGGCAATGCCGGCGAAATAGGTCAGCCCCTGCTTGCCTTCATAAGTGCTTTCAGGGCGGATAAGATGACAAGTGGGTTTAGGCGACATCGGGGAAACTCCGGGCGTCGATCGCGTGGGACAAGGTCAGAGGGACAGGGCCAAATGGGACAGGGCAAGTGGAAAACAACATCGCGATAAAAGCAATCGGATTCCAGCCGCCGCGGGAACGGAAACAGGCAGGCGGCAACCGATGACGGGGAATTCGCCAGCCGTCGTCGCGGCAAGCAAACTCGGGCTGACTTTCCAGACCAATGACGGGCCGGTGCAGGCGCTGTCCAATGTCGATCTCACCATCGGCAAGGGCGAGTTCGTCTCCTTCATCGGGCCTTCGGGCTGCGGCAAGACCACGCTGCTGCGCGTCATCGCCGATCTGGAGAAGCCGACCTCGGGGGCGATTTCCGTCAATGGCATGACAGCAGAGCAGGCGCGCGAGAAACGCGCCTATGGCTATGTCTTTCAGGCGGCGGCGCTGTTTCCGTGGCGGACCATCGAGCGCAATGTGGGGCTGCCGCTGGAGATCATGGGCCTATCCAGGGCGGAGCAAGGCGAGCGGATCAAGCGCACGCTCGGCCTCGTCAACCTCTCTGGATTCGAGAAGAAATATCCCTGGCAGCTCTCGGGCGGCATGCAGCAGCGCGCCTCGATTGCCCGTGCGCTGGCCTTCGACGCCGACCTGCTGCTGATGGACGAGCCGTTCGGCGCGCTGGACGAGATCGTGCGCGACCATCTCAACGAGCAGCTGCTGGAATTGTGGGGACGCACCAACAAGACCATCTGCTTCGTCACCCACTCCATTCCGGAGGCCGTCTATCTGTCGACGCGCATCGTCGTCATGTCGCCGCGCCCGGGCCGTGTCAGCGACATCATCGAATCGACGCTGCCGAGAGAGCGGCCGCTCGACATCCGCGAGACGCCGGAGTTTCTGGCGATCGCAGCGCGGGTGCGGGACGGGCTGCGCGCGGGGCACAGCTATGATGATTGAGGGGCAGGATGAGCTTCCTCCTCTCCCCGTTGGGGAGAGGAGGGCGCCAGTCGGCTGAGGCCCGCTAGATGGACACCTTCCGCGACAAGCTCGTTCCCGTCACCTCCATCCTCGTTGGCGTGATCGCGCTCTGGTATGTCTTCGCCGTCATCCTCAACACGCCGTTCCAGCGCGATCTCGATCGTCGCGCGGGTGAAACATCCACGTTCAGCCAACTCATCGGCAAGACGCTGTCGCAGCCGAAGCCGACATTGCCGGCGCCGCACCAGGTGGCGGTGAATTTCTTCGAGAACACCTTCCTGCGGCCCATCACCTCCAACCGCAGCCTGGTCTACAATGCCTGGGTGACGCTTTCGTCGACGCTGCTCGGCTTCGCTTTCGGCACGGCGCTCGGCATCATCATCGCCGTCGGCATTGTCCATGTGGCGACGCTCGACCGCAGCCTGATGCCGTGGATCATCGCCTCGCAGACCATTCCCATCCTGGCTGTGGCGCCGATGATCATCGTCGTGCTGGGGGCGATCGGCATCAGCGGGCTCGTCCCGAAGGCGATGATTTCGACCTATCTGTCGTTCTTCCCGGTGACTGTCGGCATGGTGAAGGGGCTGCGCTCGCCCGAGATCATGCATCTCGACCTGATGCACACCTACAATGCCAGTCGCGCGCAGACCTTCTGGATGTTGCGCGTGCCTGCTTCGGTGCCGTTCCTGTTCACCTCGATGAAGGTGGCGGTGGCGGCAAGCCTGGTCGGCGCCATCGTCGGCGAACTGCCGACAGGCGCTGTCGCCGGCATCGGCGCCAAGCTGCTCGCCGGCGCCTATTATAGCCAGTCCATCGACATCTGGTCGGCGCTGGTCGCCGGTTCGGTGGTGGCAGCCCTTCTGGTCATGGTGGTCGGCATTGCCGGGCGCCTCGTCGACCGCGCTATGGGCGGGAGGCCGGCATGAACTGGCTGAAACCCTCCTGGCAGGCAGTGCTGGCGATCGTGCTGTGCCTGATCGCAGTGGCGCTCGGCCCGATCGCCGCGCCGAAAGTCGATGCACTGGCGCAGCCTGCAGGGACGTTGATATACCCCTATGTGGCGACGACCTGGCTGATTTTCGGCGTGCTGCTTGTCGCCGCTTTGATCTCGGTGACCAGAATACCGTCCATCGTCGAAGCCGTTGTGCTTTTCATCGGCGCGCATCTGGCCGCCTGGCTGCTGATTGGCGGCATCACCGGTTTCGAAGGCCTGGCGCGGACGCCGTACTTCCTGCTTCTCACCGCCGCATGGCTGCTTGGCTGGCGCTGCGTGGCGGTGCTGTCATCATTGCGTCCGTTCGCCAAATGGGCTCGCACCGCGCTGGGCCTGATCATCCCAGCCATCTTCGGCGCCTGGATCCTGATCATCTGGGAAGCGGTGACGCGTGGGGCCGGCATACCCTTCATCCTGCTGCCGCCGCCAAGTGCCATCGGCGCGCGCATCGCCGGTTCGCTGCCGGTGCTCGGCGCCGATGTCCGCCAGACCATCTTCAAGGCGGTCATCTTCGGCTATGTCGTGGGCAGCGGCGCCGGCTTCATCACCGCGGTGCTCGCAGACCGTGTGCCGTTCCTGCGACGCGGCCTGTTGCCGATCGGCAACATGGTCTCGGCGCTGCCGATCATCGGCGTCGCGCCGATCATGGTGATGTGGTTCGGCTTCGACTGGCAGTCCAAGGCGGCGGTGGTCATCATCATGACCTTCTTCCCGATGCTGGTGAACACGGTCGCCGGTCTGGCCGCCTCCGGCCATATGGAGCGCGACCTGATGCGCACCTACGCGTCGGGCTACTGGCCGACGCTCTTGAAGCTTCGGCTGCCGGCAGCAGCTCCCTTCATCTTCAACGCGCTGAAGATCAACTCGACGCTGGCGCTGAT
>NZ_RZPF01001180.1:0-1024 GCF_004022735.1 Mesorhizobium sp. M7A.F.Ca.AU.001.01.1.1 | reverse complement strand
GTCCGAACTTTACCCATCTGCCGGTCAATGCGCCGAAGTGCCCGTTCGCCCATTTTCAACAGGACGGGCACATGGCCATGCGCAATCCGGCCGGTCGCGCCAACTATGAACCTAACTCATGGGGACTGGGACCGCGCGAGGATCCGCAGCGTGGCTTCCGTTCTTTCTCCGATGCCGAACAAGGGCAGAAAGTACGTCTGCGCGCGGAGAGCTTCGCCGATCACTACAGCCAGGCCCGGCAATTCTTCAACAGCCAGACACCACCGGAGCAGCGTCACATCGCGATGGCGCTGACGTTTGAACTGAGCAAGGTCCAGGCACCGGCGATCCGCGAACGCATGGTTTCGCATTTGTTGAACATCGATGAAACGCTGGCGACCACGGTCGCCGACAAGCTCGGCATCCGTGACATGCCCGAACCTGCCGAAGCCGCCGTTCCACCGCGCGATGACTTGCCGCCGTCGCCGGCGCTCAGCATCATCCAAAACGGGCCCGACAGTTTCGAAGGCCGCAAAGTCGGTGTCATGCTCAGCGATGGAGCCGATGTCGCGCTGTTCGAGGAACTTCGTTCCGCCATCGAAGCGGAAGGCGCGGTGATGGAGGTGGTTGCGCCCAAGGTGGGCGGCGTCGAAGCCGCCGACGGCACCCACATCGAGGCAAGGCACATGATCGACGGCGGTCCATCCGTTTTGTTCGACGCGGTGGTGCTGCTCCTCTCCGAGGCGGGCGCCGAGCTACTGGTCACGGAGGCCGCTGCGAAGGATTTCGTGTCTGATGCGTTTGCGCATTGCAAGTTCATCGGCTTCACCTCCGGGGCCGAGCCGCTCCTGATCAAAGCAGGCGTCGCTCCCGATGCCGATGAGGGGCTGAGGCGGCTGGATTCGGCAGCTTCGGTAGCTGCGTTTGTGCAGTCATGCCGCAAACTGCGGCTCTGGGCGCGGGAGGCGGCTGTCAAACTTTGATGCGATGGCGTCAGCTGTTTCCGTTGGCGCGTCCGCACTCTTTGGTTTGCCGCCAACCCAGC
>NZ_RZPF01001179.1:0-1029 GCF_004022735.1 Mesorhizobium sp. M7A.F.Ca.AU.001.01.1.1 | reverse complement strand
TGGAAGCGCAGCGAATCGAGCAGGATCTTCTGCTCCAGCGCGCGGAGTTCCTTGTAGCAGCCATGCACGTCGCCGATCGCATAGACGACAGCGTCCTGCATATCGATATCGAGGCGCGGACGCGCCGCGATGCGGGGTTTTCGCTGGAACAGGGTCACGTGCCGGGCGTCTCGAGGCAAGCTCTCATGCCGAAGGCATAAGTGCCTGTTATCATGCCCGAAACGAAGAATTCCGCAATCGTGGAAAATGCAGCTGCGCCGGGTCGGCACCGCCAATGCATGTCGCTCGGAAGTGAGCTCCGTTTTGGGAGAGCGATCCGTGGAACAAAGGCCTGGGGTGGGCCTGAATCCGCTCAGGCGCGACATGCTTTAGGTCGGCGGCCGGGCCGGTCTGCCGGACCGTCGTCAGGCTGCCTTAAGCCGATAACGGAAAACGGTATGGTCGAGCAGCAGCCGGATGCGTGGTTCGGCCTCGGTCGCCACTAGCCAGCTTGCCGCGATCATCGTCGCGCCGACGACCGCCATCGAGAACAGATGCGGCAGACCGGCGCGGACCAGGATGCCGAGCAGGGCCGCGCCGACGACATCGTGCAGCAGGTAGAGCGGATAGGTCATCAGCCCGATCCGGCGCCAGCCGCTCCAGGAGAGGTCGAGCCGCAGCGACCACGCCATCAGCGCGATGCCTATGAGGAAGATGAGGATCGGCGGGGCGAAGGGCATATCACGCCCGACCTTCAGGATATGAACGTCGACCGAACTGGCGATCTGCAGCACACCACCGGCCAGGAACAGGGCGCAGAAGGCTAGGCGGGCGGCTGTCACCGCCTTGAAGCGCATCAGCCACAGCATGACGCCGGTGGCGAAGAACACGCCGTGATGCACCAGAAGCAGGTCGAGCGTGCGTGTTTCGGCAAGGTCGGCCCAGTCGAGCGGGCAGTAGAGGCACCAGAACAGCGCGCTGACCAGGCCGATGGCGAGCGCCACAATTTCCATTAGATGGAAGCGGCCGAGCCGCAGCAAGGTCCAGACG
>NZ_RZPF01001178.1:0-1037 GCF_004022735.1 Mesorhizobium sp. M7A.F.Ca.AU.001.01.1.1 | reverse complement strand
CTAGGTGTGAGCTTTCGAGAGGTTGTCCATTCGGACCGGACCGAGGAGACTGGAGTTACCACGCTTCAGCATCCATCGGAGGGTCCGAATGAACATCCACAAGAATGCCCGTCTCACACCGCTGCGTCGAGAGGAGATGGCGTTATCGGTGATAGAAGGCGCTTTTTCCAAAGCCCATGCGGCGCGCGTCTATGGCGTGTCGGCCAAGATCGTGGCGCGCTGGGTCGAGCGCTATAAGACCAAAGGGCGGGCCGGCATGGTCGACCGCTCGTCGCGGCCCACCGTCATGCCGAGCCTGACCGAACAGTCCGTGGCCGAGCGCATCGCAGCCTTGCGTCGCCAGCGGCTGACCGGCAAGCACATCGCCCATGAGGTCGGCGTCTCGCCCGCCACCGTCAGCCGGGTTCTCAAGCGTGCCGGGCTGTCGCGGCTCAGGGATATCGAGCCGGCCGAACCGGTCCGGCGCTACGAGCGGGAGCATCCCGGCGAGATGATCCATATCGACATCAAGAAGCTCGGCCGCTTCAGCCAAGTCGGCCATCGTATCACCGGCGATCCGCAAAAGGGCAAGTCGCGCGGCGCCGGCTGGGAGTTCGTCCATGTCTGCATCGACGACGCGTCCCGCATCGCCTTCTCGCAAATCCTGCCCGACGAGAAAAAGGAGTGCGCCATCGCCTTCCTCAAGGCCGCGGTCGCCTATTACGCCAGCCTCGGCGTCACGATAGCCCGCGTCATGACCGACAACGGCTCCTGCTACAGATCAAAGGCCTTCGCCAAGGCCTGCCGCGATCTCGGCCTCAAGCACGTCACGACAAGACCCTATACGCCCAAGACCAATGGCAAGGCCGAGCGCTTCATCCAGACAGCACTGCGCGAATGGGCCTACGCCATTGCCTATCCGACATCCGATCATCGTGCCGCCGAACTGCCTGTCTGGCTGCACAGATACAATTGGCATCGTCCACATGGCAGCCTAAAGTCAAAAACGCCTATCAGTCGCCTCGCCCTGATCGAGGACAACCTGTTGAAGCTCCACA
>NZ_RZPF01001177.1:0-1041 GCF_004022735.1 Mesorhizobium sp. M7A.F.Ca.AU.001.01.1.1 | reverse complement strand
GCTGAAGAGCGATCCGGCGACATCGCACATTCCGGTGGTGATGATCACCGCGCTGGACCAGGTTTCCGACCGCGTCCGCGGGCTTGAGGCTGGCGCCGACGACTTCCTGACCAAGCCGGTCAACGACCTGCAGCTGATGACGCGCGTCAAGAGCCTTGTTCGGCTGAAGTCGCTGACCGACGAGTTGCGGCTGCGCGCCTCGACGACGCGCAATATCGGCATCGAGGAGTTGCTCAGCCGCAATTTCGCATCCGAGGACACGACGCCGAAAGTGCTTTTGATCGACGAGCGCAAAACATCCGTCGAGCGCATCCAGAAGATGCTGCGTGATCGGGCCGACCTCGACGTCACACATGATCCGCATGCCGGTTTCTTCCAGGCCGCCGAGACATCCTATGAATGCGTGATGATCTCGACCGCGTTCGCCGATTTCGATCCGCTGAGGCTCTGTTCGCAGTTGCGCTCGCTCGATCGCACCCGCTTCGTGCCGATTATCCTGCTGGCGGAGGAGGGCGAGGAGGAACGCATCATTCGCGGCCTGGAACTCGGCATCAACGACTATCTCATGCGGCCGATCGACCAGCAGGAACTGACGGCACGGCTGCGCACGCAGGTGCGCCGTAAGCGCTACAACGACCAGCTACGGGCCAGCGTCACCCAGACAATCGAAATGGCGGTGACCGACGGTCTGACCGGGCTGCACAATCGCCGCTATCTGGACAGCCATCTGCAGACGCTGTTCGATCGCGCCGTGGCACGGCGCCGGCCGCTGTCGGTGATGATCACCGACCTCGATCGCTTCAAGGCGATCAACGACGCGCACGGTCATGATGGCGGCGACGAGGTGCTGCGGGAATTCGCACGGCGGCTGCGCAAGAATGTCAGGGGTATCGACCTTGCCTGCCGCTTTGGCGGCGAGGAGTTCGTCGTGGTGATGCCGGATACCGAGGGCGCGGTGGCCGAGAAGGTGGCCGAGCGCATTCGCGCCGAAATCGCCCAGGCGGCTTTCGCCATTGGCCAGGACGGCAAGGCGATCGAAGT
>NZ_RZPF01001176.1:0-1043 GCF_004022735.1 Mesorhizobium sp. M7A.F.Ca.AU.001.01.1.1 | reverse complement strand
GAGAACCGTTGCCCTGAAGGAGTTCCAGCACCCCGCGAGCGAGGGTACGTGGCGTTTTCCTCCATCGGACGGCAAAAAGCACCGCATCAGCCCATCCAGCCAGAAATTTGGCTTCCGGCCGCCCGAGCGCCGACGGCAGGTTTATGATGACGATGCGATAGGTCAAGTGCAGATCCGCCATCACTTTGCCCCCATCCTCGCAGGACAACACCGCCAGCAGATCGTCCGACGGAGCAGCGGTCATCACGTCGATGCCGATTTCATGCAGACTGGCCACGGCGTTTTCCAGGTTGCTGCGATTGCAGACATAATCAGCGAAGGAATGGCGGCTCTTGCGCTCGCTGAACTGATGCAGGAACTCGAGCGTGAGTTGAACGCCCTTGCGTTCAAGATCGATCAAGAGAACACGACCGCCCATCCGCGTGCCGGCCAGCGCCAGACTCCATGCGAGCTCGGTCCCCCCATCCTCCGGGACGCTGGAGGTGACAAGCGCCGTGTACGACGAACGAGCCCTCAGCGCATTGGGCGCCGCAGCAATCAGCAACGACGTCACGGCGCGGCTATAGGCGGAGCTGCGCTCGCCCAGGACAAGGGTTCGCAGTCGTTTGGCATGCACCCTGCCTGCTTCGGGAATCTGCCCCATACATGGAACCTTGAGCACCGCTTCCGCCTCGGTCTCACCGCGGAAAGTCCGATCGAAGTGATTGCGCATCGTGACGAAAATCGCGCCCAGTATAGCGAACACAATCATCCCGGGCGGAACAAGGAAGATGGCGGGCAAGGTCTGCGGGATGGTCGGCGGCCATGCCGCCGATAGGATGGAAATTCCAGCCGAGGGAACTCCGATACGCCGCGTCAAATCCTGTTGCCGGCCAAGAAGTTCGTTGTATCGCTGGGTCAGCAAACTGACCTGCGGCTCGAGAACCCGCAACCCGGAAAGCCGGCTGGCGGTGTCGGCCATGACCGCATCCAAAATGGCCTTCCGGCTCTCAAGAGTGGCGATCTGGGCACGGAAAATGTTTGCGTCCGCAGCAATCTTGTCG
>NZ_RZPF01001175.1:0-1044 GCF_004022735.1 Mesorhizobium sp. M7A.F.Ca.AU.001.01.1.1 | reverse complement strand
GGCCAGCGTGCGGAAAGCGTCGTCGCCGCCGGCGATCAGGATGGCGATGCGGTCGCGGTGAATGCCGAAGGTGCCCGGCAGCTCCAGCGCATCGGCCAGTGCCATCAGGCCTGAGCTGCCGGCCGCGGCGTAGGCAAGCTTGCCCCCGCTCTTCAGCCTGCCGGCGATGATCTCGGCGGCCCTGGCGATGGATGGAATGGCATGGCGCACCACCTTGGCGGCTTCGATCTGCGCATCGGCCAAATAGGAAAGGATGGCGTCCGGAGGCTGGATATCCAGCCCCTCGGCATTTTTGTGAAGCGCTTCGGTGCGCGTTTCGGCCATCCCGGTTCCTCCAATACCAGAACAATACCAAAAAAATACCACTTGTCCACACGCATTAACGAATTCGCGGGCCGGAAATCGCTGAGCCGCCGAAATAGGCAGATTCTTAATAAAATACGGCTTAAACTTTTTGAAACGGAAATTAATCCTTGGCTATTGGTATTTTATTGGTATTATCCGCCCGGAGGAGAAATCAACGTGAATTTCGTGCTCGGAATCGATGGCGGCGGCACCAGCTGCAGGGCCGCCCTGGCAACGGCGGACGGCACGGTGATCGGCCGCGCCAAAAGCGGCGCCGCCAACATCCGCACCGACCTGACCGGCGCCCGCTCGAACATCGTCGAGGCCGCCAGGCAGGCGTTCCTCGTCGCCGGGCAGGATCCGGAACTGATCCCGCGAACGCCCGCAATTCTCGGCCTTGCCGGCGCCAATGTCGGCACCTACCGGCAGCAGCTCGAGGCGATCCTGCCATTCAGCATCAGCCGCGTCGAGACCGACGCCGAAATCGCGCTGGAAGGCGCTGTCGGCGCCGGTGACGGCGCCATGGCGATCCTCGGCACCGGCACCGCCTATATGGCGCGCAGACAAGGCAAATCGCGCGCCATCGGCGGCTGGGGCTTCCAGGTTGGCGACCAGGGCAGCGGCGCCCGTATCGGCCGCGACCTGCTCGAACAGACACTGCTTGCCTATGACGGCGTCCGCGCGGGCTCGCCGCTGCCC
>NZ_RZPF01001174.1:0-1047 GCF_004022735.1 Mesorhizobium sp. M7A.F.Ca.AU.001.01.1.1 | reverse complement strand
AGCAGGCATCGGCGGCGCGGCCGAAATGATTGTGCCGGGCCAGCGCCTCGAAATAACGCAGCTGCTTCAGCGTCAGGTTTGTCATAATGTCATCTTATCGCTGCAATCAGGAAATCCAACTTAAATTAATCAAGCGGCTTTGCTATAGGAGTCGTAACGAAGATGAGGAGCAGCCGGGACCGCCTGGTGAGGCGCATGCCCGCAGCAACAGGACATCCAACATATTCGGTCGCGTATCGGGCTCAGGTCATCGCGCCAGCCATGAAACGGACCGCCTACAGGGACATTTTTGTGTCCCTGTTCACGCAGCAGTTGAACAGCTCAACACAGCCACGATCGGAGAGAAGAACATGGACGCACAGACCGATGATCCCAGTGCCGGCAAATGCCCCGTTGCGCACGGATCCTCCAGCAGGACGAACCGTGACTGGTGGCCGAACCAACTGGACCTTGGCGTTCTCCATCAGCAGTCGAACCTTTCGGACCCGATGGGCGAAGAGTTCGACTATGCCGAGGAATTCAAGTCGCTCGATCTCGATGCGGTGATCAAGGACCTGCACCAGGTGATGACGGATTCGCAGGATTGGTGGCCGGCCGACTTCGGCCATTACGGGCCGCTGTTCATCCGCATGGCCTGGCACAGTGCCGGCACCTACCGCATCGGCGACGGCCGTGGCGGCGCCGGGGCCGGCCAGCAGCGTTTTGCTCCGCTCAACAGCTGGCCGGACAATGCCAATCTCGACAAGGCGCGCCGGCTGCTGTGGCCGGTCAAGCAGAAATATGGGCGCAAGATCTCCTGGGCCGACCTGCTGATCCTCACCGGCAACGTCGCGCTGGAATCGATGGGCTTCAAGACCTTCGGTTTCGCTGGCGGCCGCGCCGACGTCTGGGAACCCGAACAGGACGTCGATTGGGGTTCGGAAACCAAGTGGCTCGACGACAAGCGCTACTCCGGCGACCGCGAACTCCAGGGCCATCTCGGCGCCGTCCAGATGGGACTGATCTATGTCAATCCGGAAGGGCCGAACGGCAAGCCGGATCCGCTGG
>NZ_RZPF01001173.1:0-1050 GCF_004022735.1 Mesorhizobium sp. M7A.F.Ca.AU.001.01.1.1 | reverse complement strand
GGCTGGAGACGGCCGTCGTCGACATCGCGCGCGAAGACCAGGTCTCGGCGCTGTTCGCAGCGATTGGCGGACTCGACCACATCGTCTGCACCGCAGCCGACATCGAAGGCGCCTACCGGCTGCTGCCGGAGCTTGACCTGATGGCGGCGCAAAAGGTGGTGGAGAGCAAGCTGTATGGCCCGCTGCTGCTCGCCAAGCACGGTGCGCCGCGGCTGGCAGCATCCGGCTCCATGACCTTCGTCTCCGGTATCGCCGCCTATCGCCCAGCCGCACGCGGCTCCGTCGTTGCTGCTGTCAACGCAGCGCTCGAAGGCCTCGTGCGGGCGCTGGCGGTCGAGTTGGCGCCGATCCGCGTCAATGCCGTGTCACCCGGCTGGGTCGACACCACGATCTGGGCGCAAGTGGCCGGCGACAGGAAGGACGAGACGTTAGCCGCGATGGCCAAGCGGCTGCCGGTCGGGCGGATTGGCCAACCCGATGATATCGCCGACGCCATCGCCTTCCTGATCGGCAATGGCTTTACCACGGGAACGACGCTGCATGTCGAGGGCGGCCACCGCCTGATCTGAACCGCCGCTGCTTCCGTCAGGAGTTGTTTGCAAACAAGGCCTTGGAGCGGTTCGACGATTCAAGTCCTGAACCAGCCTTGGCGGGCTGCAGGGCCGGCACCAGCGTGTCGCGCGCGGCAGTGAGCAATTGCTTAAGCGCCGGCAGCTGGACGCGCCGGCGGCGCCAGATCATCACCAGCGGCGCCGTCCGCATCTGGCCGGGCCATCGCATTTCGACGATGTCGCCGCGTGCGAGCGCATCCGGGACGGCCAGGCGTGGAACGAGGGCGAGCCCCGCGCCGGCCGCCACCAGCCGCGCAATGGCGCCGATGCTGCCGACCTCGTTGGCAAGTCTGGGTGCGGCAGCGCCCGCCTCGGCAAAGGCCGTGTCGAACATGTGTCGGTAGATACATCCGGGCTCCGTTGCCACGAACTGCAGTTCGCCAAGCGCGGCAAGGTCGCCTGGCACGCTGCCCTGCCCCGGAGCCGCGACCAGCACCAG
>NZ_RZPF01001172.1:0-1051 GCF_004022735.1 Mesorhizobium sp. M7A.F.Ca.AU.001.01.1.1 | reverse complement strand
AGCCATGACATAGGGGATTTCGAACCAGTTGAAGCTGCCGATGAAGGTCAGGATGGTGACGATGGTGACGCTCGGCGCAATCAGCGGCCAGATAATCCTGGTCATCAGCACATAGTCGCCGGCGCCGTCGAGACGGGCAGCCTCGATGACTTCCTTGCTGACGCGCTGCATGCCGGCCAGCAGCACCAGGGTGGGGAAGCCGAGCCAGTGCCAGACGTTGGCGAACAGGACGCTGCCGAGTGCGGTGTGTTCGTTGCCGAGCCACGGTATGGCGCCGATGCCGACCAGCGCCAGCGTCTGGTTCACCAGGCCGAACAGCGGATGCAGGAACAGTTTCCACAGGAAGCCGACGATGACCGCCGACAGCACGACCGGAAGAAAGACGATGACCTGGTGGATACGGTGGCCGGGCAGCGCCTTCAGCAAGGCATAGGCGAGCAGGAAAGCGGTGCCGTTCTCGAACACCATCAGCGCCACGAAGGCGATGATGTTGTGCTTCAGCGCATTCCAGGTCCAGTCGCTGTAAGGCTGTTCAAACAGCACCTTGCGGAAGTTTTCGAAGCCGATGAATCCGGTCGGCTGCAAGCCGTTGAACTCATAGAAGGCAAGGCGGAAGGCTGAGAGCAGCGGCCAGAGCACGAACAGCACCATGACCACCAGGGCCGGTGTCAGCAGGGACGCGATCCAGAGTGACCGGCGCCACGGAAAGGCTTTTGTGGTGTGGCGCCGGCCGCTGTTCATGTCACTTGCCCTGGAAAGGCTTGTACCATTTGGCGAGGCCGTTGGTCAGGTCGGCGGCCAGCTGGTCCGGGGTGATCGAACCCGACATCATCTTGGTGATGTCGCCCTGCAGCAGCTCCGATCCCGTCGGTTTCTCGAAACGGAAGTAGACGACATTGATATGCGGCATGGCGGTTTCGTTCAACTTGGCGACATGGGCGAGAAGCTCGTCCTTGATGACGACGCCCTTGATCGGCGAGATGTTGCCGAGCAGAGCGGAGAACTTGTCGCCGAACTCCTTTGTGCCCATCCAGTTGACCAGCTTGAGCGC
>NZ_RZPF01001171.1:0-1058 GCF_004022735.1 Mesorhizobium sp. M7A.F.Ca.AU.001.01.1.1 | reverse complement strand
ACCGGACACCGCGGCGCGGAAGACCCGCGGATCCGAGATGCGATAGGCGATGAAGGCATCGACCTCATAGAACTTGCCGCCCGAGACCTGGACGCGAATGTTGTCGAGATCGAAGCGCAGCACCCGGTTCTCGATCAGCTGCACGGTGTCGGCGTCGAAGAACGAGAACGGCGCCTTGAAGTAGATGCCGGGTTCGCTCTTGACGTCGACGATCTCACCGAACCTGAGCACCAGCGCCTGCTGGCGCGCATTGACCACGAAGACCGACGAATAGAGCAGGAACAGGATAACCGCTGCTGCGACGACGATGATGGGAAGACGGTTGGCCATCACTGGTTACCTCCCGTAACGGGGGCGGCCGGTGCCGGCGCTTTCGGCTGCAATGCCGGCAGCGGCAGATAGGGAACGACCCCTTGCCCGTTGCCCTGCTCGACGATGACCTTGCTCGAATCCTTCAGAACCTTCTCCATGGTTTCCAGGTAGAGGCGCTTGCGCGTTACATCGGGCGCCTTGGCATATTCGTCATAGACCGAGATGAAGCGCTGCGCCTCACCCTCGGCTTCCTGCACGACCCGGTTCTTGTAGGCGGCCGCGTCTTCGCGGATCTGTGCGGCCTCGCCGCGCGCCTGCCCGAGCTTCTGATTGGAGTACTGGTTGGCCTGCTCGACGAACTTGTCCTCGTCCTGCTCGGCGCGCTGCACCTCGTCGAACGCATCGGCCACTTCGCGTGGCGGTGCCGCATCCTCGATCGAGACGGCGTTGACGTTGAGACCGGCCTTGTAGCCGTCCAGCGTCGTCTGGATGATCTCACGCACCGAGGCGGCAATGCCCTGGCGGTCGTCGCGGAAGATGTCCTGCGCCGGCCGGCGGCCGACGGCTTCACGCATGGCGCTTTCGGCAACCTGCCGCAGCATGCCGTCGGGATCGGACACATCGAACAGATACGCGCGCGGGTCGGAGACCTGATAGGCCACGGAGAACTGGACGTTGACGATGTTCTGGTCGCCGGTAAGCATCAGCCCGGACGTATTGCCACTTGTCGCGCCGCCACCGCCGAT
>NZ_RZPF01000116.1:0-11628 GCF_004022735.1 Mesorhizobium sp. M7A.F.Ca.AU.001.01.1.1 | reverse complement strand
GTTCAAGAAAGGCCCGTTCAAGCCTGCAGCAGCGCCAAAGCCTGCTGCGCCGGCAATCGCGAAGGTGCGGCGCTCGACCCAGAGCTATTGAATTTCAGGAGCGGCGCGGCTCGGGTACGAAGAAGCAGATCAGCCAGCGGGCGGCGGCAACTACTACGATATCGGCGCGCATTCCGTTGTCTACGGCTGGCAGCCGATCGACAGGCCGACACAGCCGTAAGCGCTTATCGTATCAGCAGCGCCGTGCCCCAAAGCCCAAGTGCGAACACCGTATGCGACACCAGGTTCAGCGCCCGGATCCGCATCGGGTTGGGCCGCTTCGAGGCGGCCCAGCCGGCGCCCATGCCGGGTGCCAGCAGGAACCAGCCGGCGCCGACGGTGACAATGCCGAGGATGAAGGCCGGCAGAAATGTCGGCGCGGCAAGCCAGCCCGCTCCGGCCAGCACCACCAGGATGATGCCGTAGATGATGCCGACAAAATAGTGAAAGGCCCAACCCAGCGCCTTTTCATGCGCGTATGGTGCTGTATCGCCGATATCGTCGTGAAAGACCTTGTCACGGAGATGCCAGACCCAGCGGCCGACCGGCCCCCAGTTCGGCCGTGGCTGGCCGAACGCCTTGTGCAGGAAGATGGCCCAGAGATCCATCAGCACGGTGGCGCCGACGCCGATCGCGATAGCGCGCCAGAAGATGTCAAACATCGCTAGGATCCCCCCAAAGCAAGCCATGAACCACAAGCGCCATCGCCGTTGCGGCCGAAGGCGCACTGAAGTTCAGAGCTGTCCCAGAATATGGGCCGCGCCGGACTCGTCGACACCGGGCTTGGTCTCGACATTGAGCGCGGTGACCTTGCCGTCGTCGACGATCATCGAAAATCGTTTCGAACGCAGCCCCATGCCGCTGGCGGAAAGGTCATTGTCGAGGCCCACTGCCTTGGCGAAATCGCCACTGCCGTCGGCCAGGAACAGGATCTTGCCCTCGCCGCCGGTGAAGCGCGCCCAGGCGCCCATGACATGGACGTCATTGACCGAGACGACGGCGATGGTGTCGACGCCGCGCGCCAGGATGGCGTCATGGTTCTCGAGATAGCCGGGCAAGTGGTTGTTGCTGCAGGTCGGCGTGAAGGCGCCGGGAACTCCAAACAGAACGACCTTTTTGCCCGGGAATATCTCGGCCCCGGTGATCGGCTTGGCGCCGTCGTCGGTCATCGTCTTGAAGGTCACGTCAGGCAGCTTGTCGCCAACGGAAATGGTCATGGATTCCTCGCTTGGGAAATGGGGAAGGACGTGTCTTTGCGTAGCGAACCCAACGGCTTCCTGCAACCGTTGCGATGGGCTGGATCAAGGGAAAGGCAGAACCCCTTCGACAGCGCCCGCCGCACTCGTCAGCGTATAGTGAAGCCCGCCATCAGTCGGCGTCGTCGAGGGGCGGTCGAGGATCGGCACGGTGAAAATCAGCTTGCCGTCCTTTTCGCTGCGGGCCGGGGTGCCGAACATGTAGTCCTGCTCGCCGGCAACGAAGAAATCCGCCGCCGCCGGATCGCCGGGAAAGCTCGCCTCGACAATCAGCGTCTCATGGTCGCCCGGCAGCACATTGATGCCGAAATCGGACCTCGCGGGCGCAGGCAGTGCCGTAAAACTCGCCTTCACCAGCGCCGCGTCCTCGGCATTGTCCGGATCGGAGGCGGGGTCGACGGTCAGCCGCGTCTGCACCGGAATGCAGATCGTTTCGCAGATGCCGAGAAAGATGTCGGCATCGATCACCGCCGGCTGGTTCGGCGTCGCCAGCGTGAATGTCACCGGCAGAGAGACCGGATAGTTGTAGCCCGCCCATTTGCCATAGCCGTCGTCATGGCGCTGCGGCGCCGGAAACGACAGAGCGGCGTCGGCGACGTTGGTGCTGGCCGAAATGTCGAGTTGCGGCGGCACGCCCGCGTCTCCCGGATCGCGCCAATATGTCTTCCAGCCGGGCTTGAGCGCTATGTCGAGAACGCCCTGTATGCGGCCGGCATCGTCGGCTTTGCCTGATGTAACCAGCCGGACCTTGCCGCCTTCGCTGTTGTACCACGCCGACGAAGAGGCGGCGGCGGGAAGAGCGGTGGCCGATCCGATGCCGGCGCCGAGCAGCAGGATTTTCAAGCTTCGCATGGCGGTGATTTGATCGTCCGTTCGTGGCCGCGCAATGATTTCATGGCCTTGCCGGTATCATATTTGCGTGACTTCGAGGGAGAAGAATGTTCGAGCCGCCGCCACAGGCTTTGGTCGAATCCAGCACGGCGCATCTTTTCGGCGCTTTGGAAACGCGTTACGCTCCCTTCATGGACTTGTTGCGCCACAAGAAGACGGTCGCCAGTCGCGGCTTTCTCGACGATCAGTTCCTGATTGCCATGCCCGGCATGAAGGACGACCGTTTCACGCGCTCGGTCATCTATGTCTGCGCCCATTCCGATGAAGGCGCCATGGGCCTGATCATCAACCAGACGCAGCAGATGCTGTTTCCGGACTTGCTCGTGCAACTGGGCATCATGAACGAGCAGGAGGCAATCCGCTTGCCGGCTCAGGCCCGCGATTTCGTCGTGCGCAATGGCGGCCCCGTGGATCGCAGCCGGGGCTTCGTCCTGCATTCGGGCGACTATCGGGTGGAATCATCGCTGACCGTTTCCGACGACATCTGCCTGACGGCGACCGTCGACATATTGCGCGCCATATCGTCCGGCCGCGGGCCTCGTCATGCGCTGATGGCGCTCGGCTATTCCGGCTGGGGCGCGGGCCAATTGGAGACCGAGATCGCAGAAAATGGCTGGCTGACCTGTCCGGCCAGTGCCGAGCTTCTGTTCGACACCGATATCGAGCGCAAATACGACCGGATCCTCGCCTCGATCGGTATCGACCTTGCGCATCTCAGCCTCGCTGCCGGACACGCCTGATCCGTTTACGCTTGCGTCAGCGGATACTGCTCTTTCAGCGTCTTCAGCACCTGGTCGCCCGGCATCGGCGCGCCGAACATGAAGCTCTGGACATATTCGCAGCCCATCTGGCGCAGTTCCAGCGCGTCGCTCTCGTCCGAAATGCCCTCGGCGACGACGGACAGGCCGAGTTCATGCGCCATGTTGACCATCGATTTCAGCAGCACCGCGCGCTTGGGCGTGTTGTCGTCGACGAAGCTCTTGTCGATCTTGATGGTGTCGAAGGGGAAACGCGTCAGATAGGCCAATGACGAATAGCCGGTGCCGAAATCGTCCAGCGACAGGCCGATGCCGAGCTGCTTCAGCTTGGTCAGCACATGGGCGGTCTGCTCGGGATTGTCCATGACAAGCGATTCGGTGAGTTCGAGCCGGAAGCAGCGCGGCTTCAGGTTGGCCCGAGCGATGACCGAGCGGACGTCGCTGACCAGGTCGCGGCGGATCAACTGGCGGCTGGACAAATTCACCGAGACCGACAGCGGCGCGTCGCCGATCTGCTTTTGCCAGCTGGCGAGGTCTTCCGCCGCCTGCTGCATGGCAAACAGGCCGAGCTGCACGATCAGGCCGCAGCTTTCGGCGACCGGGATGAAATCCGCCGGCGGGATCATGCCGCGGCGCGGGTGGTCCCAGCGCAGCAGCGCCTCGAAGCCGGCGACGCTGCCGTCCTCGAGCCGGACGATCGGCTGGTAGGCAAGGGTGAATTCGCGCCGCTCGATGGCGCGGCGCAGGTCGGATTCGAACTGCAGCCTGTCGGTGCCGACAGTGCGGAAAGCCGGACGGAACGGCTCGATTCTGTCGCCGCCGAAGCGCTTGGCCTGATGCATGGCAAGCTCGGCATCCTTGACCATGTCCTCGGCCGACATCTGTGGCGAATTCCAGGTGATCAATCCGATCGAGGCGGTCAGCACGATCTCGCGCTTGGCAAAGGTGATCGGATTGTTGATGGCATGCTTGATGGCATCCGCCACGGCGGCGATGCGGGCCGGGTCCTGTTCGGACAACAGCATCAGCGCGAACTGGTCGCCGGCAAAGCGCGACAGCGAGTCCTTCGGCTTGAGCAGCCGGTGCAGGCGGCGCGCGATGGTCAAGAGGATGGTGTCGCCGGCCGAGATGCCGAGCCCGTCGTTGACCTGCTTGAAACGGTCGATGTCGATGACGAAGACGGTCGGGCGCACCTTCTCTTCGGTGCGCGCGATCGAGATGATCGCTTCCAGCCGGTTCATCAAAAGTTCGCGGTTCGGCAGGCCGGTCAGGTTGTCGTGCACGGCATCGTGCAGCAGCCTTTCCTCGGACTTTTTCTGCTCCGTCACGTCGACCATGGTGCCAACGCAGCGGATGACTTCGCCGTCGGATCCGATGACCGGGCGCGCACGCAGCGAGAACCAGTGATAGTGGCCGTCAGCGCCGCGCAGGCGGAAGTTCTGCGACACCCGGCCGCGCCGGTGCTCGAGCACGACGTCGAGCGTCGTGCGGAACGTGTCGCGGTCGTCGGCATGCAGCACCGGCAGCCAGTTACGCGCCGCACCGCCGAGGCTGTTCGGCGCCAGCCCGAGTTGGATGCTGACATCGGGCTTGGTGACGACGCGGTCGCGCAGCACGTCCCAGTCCCACACCGTGTCGCCCGATCCGGCCACGGCAAGCGCCTGCCGCTCCAGGTCGGAGAACAGGCCCTGATGCAGCGCGCCGCCGGCAAAGGCATGCTGCATGACGGTGAAGCCGATCAGCAGGATGATCAGGATCAGCCCGCCGCCCAGGGCCGGCTGGGCGATGTCGTTGTCGAGCATGCCGGTGATCGCCATCCACGACCCGCACAGCCACAACAGCACCATGACCCAACTGGGCACCAGCATGATCGCACGATCATAACCACGAATCCCGAGGAAGATGATCAGGCCAAGCCCCGTCAGTGCGGTGGCGGCGAAGGACAGCCTGGCGATGCCGGCGGCGACCGCGGGATCGACGATCGCAACGCCGGCGATCAGCACCAGCCCGAGGATCCAGACCAGTGCGCCATAACTGAAATGGCCGTGCCATCGGTTGAGGTTGAGATAGGCGAACAGGAACACCACGAAGGTTCCCGCCAGCGCCACCTCCGTTCCCGCCCGCCACATCTGCTCATTGCCGGGCGAGATCTCGATGACCTTGTTGAGGAAGCCGAAATCGACGCAGATATAGGCCAGTACCGCCCAGGCAAGCGCGGCGGTCGCGGGGAACATCGAGGTCCCCTTGACCACGAAAAGGATGGTCAGGAACAGCGCCAGCAGGCCCGCAATGCCGATGACGATGCCGCGAAACAGCGTGTAGGAATTGACCGAGTCCTTGTAGGATTCGGGATCCCAGAGGTAGACCTGCGGCAGCTTCGGCGAGGCCAGTTCGGCGATGAAGGTGATCACCGTGCCGGGGTTCAGCGTCACCCGGAAAACGTCGGCGTCGGGACTGGTCTGGCGGTCGAGCGCGAAGCCTTCGCTGGGCGTGATGGCAGCGATGCGGGTCGAGCCCAGATCCGGCCAGAAGATGCCGGAATTCACCAGGCGGAAATGCGGTGCGACGATCAGCCGGTCGAGCTGCTGGTCGGTGGTGTTGGCGAGCGCGAAGACAGCCCAGTCGCCGGTCGAACGGGCATCATTGGCCTCGACCTCGATGCGCCGCACGATGCCGTCCGGACCCGGCGCGGTCGACACCTGGAAATTCTCGCCCTGGTTGCGGTAGATCTCGACGGCGCCGGAAAGGTCGAGCGCGACGTCGTCGCGGGCGATCTTGATCGGCTCGACGGCGAAGGCCGACGATGCCGCCCACAGCGTCAGGAGTATCGCGAGGACAATGGCGAACAGCGGCCCGTTGCGCAGGAATTTCGTCAAAAATCAGTCCTTCGTTCCAACGCCCGGCGGATCGTCCGCGATCCGGGCGTAGAGGTAGTGGTCCTGCCAGATGCCGTTGATCCTGAGATAGGATCGCAGCAGTCCTTCGCGCCGAAATCCGGCTTTTTCAAGCACGCGGATCGACCTGATATTGTCGGGAATACAGGCCGCTTCGATCCGGTGCAACCTCAGCGTATCGAAGGCGAAGCGGGTCACCACCTTGACCGCGTCGGTCATCAGGCCGCGGCCGCCGAAGCGCTCGCCGATCCAGTAGCCGACATGGCCGCTTTGCGAGACGCCATGGCGTATGTTGCCGAGCGTGATGCCGCCGGCAAGCTTGCCGCTGCTCCTCTCGAAGATAAAGAAGGCGATAGCGGTTCCCTGAGCATAATCCTCGCGGTAGCGGCTGATGCGCAGCCGCCATGCGTTGCGGTCGAGTTCATCGGGAGTCCAGCGTGGCTCCCATGGTTCGAGGAAAGCGCGGCTTTCCCCGCGCACCGCCGCCCACTCGCGATAGTCGTTGGTGAACGGCACGCGCAGCGTGACACGGTCGCCTTTCAGTGCCGGCAGGTCACGGCGAAAGAAAGGGAGCGCGAACATGGCGCTTTGAGGGGCTTAGACGGCGAGCTTGCGGGCCGCGGTCTGCGTGCCCGCGAGCGATTCGAGAATCGCCTCGTAGGGCGCCAGTGTGCCCACAGGCCCGACAGCGGTAAGCGTCGGCTTGGTCGAGAACAAACGCGACGATAGATCGGTCAGCCGCTCGATCGTCAGCGCCGACAGCCGTTCCATCAGTTCCTCCTTGGCGATCGGCCGGCCGAACAGAAGCAGTTGCCGTGCGATCTGCGAAGCGCGGCTGGCCGGGCTTTCGGCTGACATGATCAGTCCGGCGCGATATTGGGCGCGCGCCCGGTCGAGTTCTTCCTGCAGGATCTTCTCACCGGCCTTCTGCAGTTCGTCGATGATGACAGGCACCAGTTCGGCGATGTCGCTCTGGCCGGTCGCTGCATGGACGCCGAAGACGCCGGTGTCGGAAAAGCCCCAATGGAAGGCATAGACCGAGTAACACAGGCCGCGCTTCTCGCGGACCTCCTGGAACAGGCGCGACGACATGCCGCCGCCGAGGATCATCGACAGCACCTGCGAGGCGTAGAAGTCGCGCACATGATAGGCCCGGCCTTCGAACCCCAGCACGATCTGCGCGTCCATCAGGTCGCGGTCCTCGCGAAAATCGCCGCCGACATATTGCGCATATTGCGGGATGGTGCTGTCGGCCTTGCTGCGGAAGCCGCCGAGCTGCTTTTCGACCTCGCGCACGAAATTGTCATGCTTGATGTCGCCGGCGGCGACAATCACCATGCGCTCGGCGCCATATTGCCGCTCTATGAAGTCGTGAAGTTGTTTCGAGGTGAAGGACTTGACCGTTTCGGGCGTGCCGAGAATGGAGCGCCCAATCGTCTGATGGCGATAGGCGGTTTCCGTGAAACGGTCGAAGACGATGTCGTCGGGCGTGTCGTGCGCGGCGCCGATCTCCTGCAGGATCACATGCTGTTCGCGTTCGAGTTCCTGCGGGTCGAATTCGGACTCCTGCAGGATGTCGGCAAGAATGTCGACGGCTAGCGGCACGTCGTCGGAGAGCACCCTGGCATAGTAGGAGGTGGTCTCGACGCTGGTGGCGGCGTTGATTTCGCCGCCGACGTCCTCGATCTCCGAGGCGATTTCGAAGGCGCTCCGCCTTTTCGTGCCCTTGAACGCCATGTGCTCGAGCAGATGGGCCATGCCATGCTCGTCGTCACGTTCATTGCGGGCACCCGACTTCACCCAGGCACCAAGGGCAACCGATTCGATGCTTTGAAGGGTTTCGGTGGCGACTGTCAGGCCGTTCGACAGACGGCTTACCTCAACACCCATATGGCTACTACTCCCTAACGCGCCGCCCGCGCGCGGCGGCCGACGTAATCTTCCACCATTTTCAGGTCGGATGGAAGTACCGTGTATTTTTCCTCCGATGTCATCAACCCACCTAGCCATGCGGGCAGTGCGGGCGACACGCCGCTGGCGGCTTCGACGGCGGCCGGGAATTTTGCCGGGTGTGCTGTACCCAGCACCACCATCGGCACGGCGCCTGACGCCTTGCCTGCGGCGACATGCACGGCTGCCGCAGTGTGCGGATCGAGCAGATAGTTGCTGGTCGCGAGCGTCGAGCGGATGGTGGCGGCGACCTCGTCCATATCAGCGCGGCCGGCGTCGAATTCGGACCGCATCCCGGCGATTTGGTGGGGTTCGATGGTGAAAGCACCGGACTGCTTCAGGCCGTCCATGTAGCGCCGCACGGTCGCGGCGTCACGGCCGGAGGCCTCGAACAGCAAGCGTTCGAAATTCGACGACACCTGGATATCCATCGACGGCGACGTGGTCGCAAAGACGCCCTTGGTGCGGTATTCGCCGGTCGAAAAAGTGCGCGCCAGGATGTCGTTGTCATTGGTGGCAATGACCAGCCGATCGATCGGCAAGCCCATCTTCTTGGCGGCATAGCCGGCAAAGATATCGCCGAAATTGCCGGTCGGCACGGTGAAGGAAACCGGCCTGTCCGGCGCGCCGAGCGACAGCGCCGAGGAGAAATAATAGACGATCTGGGCCATGATGCGGGCCCAATTGATCGAATTGACGCCCGAAAGCGCCACCCGGTCGCGAAAGCCGTGATCGTTGAACATGTCCTTGAGCAGGCCCTGGCAATCGTCGAAATTGCCTTCGATCGCCAGCGCATGGACATTTGCAGCCGTCGACGTCGTCATTTGCCGCTGCTGCACCGGCGAGACGCGGCCATGCGGGAAAAGGATGAAGATGTCGGTCCGGCTGCGACCGGCAAAGGCATCGATGGCAGCCCCGCCGGTATCGCCCGAGGTGGCGCCGACGATGGTGGCGTGCTGGTCGCGTTCGGCAAGCACATGGTCCATCAGCCGGGCCAGAAGCTGCATCGCCACGTCCTTGAAGGCGAGCGTCGGCCCGTGGAAGAGTTCCAGGACGAAGGTGTTGGGGCCGGTCTGCACCAGCGGGCAGACAGCCTCGTGGCGGAAGGTGGCATAGGCTTCGCGGACCAGCCGCTCGAAGACGGGCGCCGGGATTTCGCCGCCAAGGAACGGCGACAGCACGCGGATGGCAAGGTCGGGATAGGCAAGGTCGCGCATGGCGCGGATCTCGGCGGCGGAAAACTGTGGCCACTCGCGCGGCACGTAGAGCCCGCCGTCGCGCGCCAGCCCAGCCAGCACGGCGTCGGAAAATCCAAGAACGGGGGCTTCCCCGCGGGTACTCACATAGTGCATGTCACAATTCCGTTACTGCCTGGCTTTTTCCGTCCACCGCAAGGTGGTTAATTCTGCACTGGCTCAGTCGCATTTTTGCCGCGCGGTTGATATACGTCACCAGCTTTGCGAGAGGGAAGTGCAGTTTCATGGCGTTTCGTACATTCAGTGGTCGCTTTTTGGCGGGTCTTGCGCTCACCGGCTTTATGCTTGCCGCCGCCGGCTGCCAATCGGGCGACAATGGCATCCTGAACCTCGGCATCGGCAAGAAGGAGGACCCGACGGCGCCACCGCCGCCGCAGGATCCCAAGATCCTGGCCAGCCAGTTGCAGGCCTATTGTCCCAGGGTGACCGTGCGCGACGGCACGGCCTTCTTCAACACCTATTCCAGGGAAGCTCAGAAGCCCAAGCCCAGGATCAAGAAGACCGGCGATGCCGCGCAGGATGCCGCGGCCCAGGCCGAGGCTGACGCCGCTGCTGCAACGCCGCCCGACGATTCGGCCAATATCATCTACCAGGCGTCGGTCAGCGACGTGACACGCGACTGCAGCCGTGCCAACGGCCAGTTGGCGATGAAGATTGCGGTCGCCGGCAAGATTGTCCCCGGACCGAAGTTTTCTCCAGGCACGATCACCATGCCGATCCGAACGGCGGTGATGCACGGCACCCAGGTCCTCTATTCGCAGCTCCACCAGTATCAGGTCCAGGTCACCGATCCTTCCGTTGCCACGCAGTTCGTCTTCACCGATTCCAATGTCGTCGTGCCCGAGCCGACGGCCCAGGATTATCAGGCCTTTGCCGGCTATGACGAAACCGCGCATCAGGCAACGGCCAACAAGTCGAAGAAGACCCGCCGCAAGAGGGCTGCCGCGACGAACTAGGTCTCGGCAGTTGCATGAGGCGTGCGTCGCGGCGCACGCTTCTCAGGCGTCCGACCACTCCGACAGCGCGGCGATCACGCTTTTCAACTCTGCCCAGCGGCGGATCACCGTTTCGGCGCCGGCCTCGGTGAGCGCGTCGGCATGGCCGGGATAACTGTGTCCCGCGCCGGTGAAGCCGATCACCCGCATGCCCGCCGCCCTTGCGCCGTGGACGCCGTGCACGGAATCCTCGATGACGAAAGTGTTCGCCGGGTTGGCGTTGAGTTTCTCCGCCGCGAACAGGAACACGTCCGGCGCCGGTTTCGTTTTCGCGGTCGGTGTTTCCATCGCCGAAAAAATCCGGTCGGTGAAAAACGGCAGAAGATGCACCTTTTCCAGCATGAATTCGATCCTCTCGGAGCGTGAATTCGAGCAGACGCAGCGCGGCACGGTTACCGCGGCAACGGCCTCGCGCGCGCCATCGATGGCGCGGACGTCACTGCGCAGTTTGCGGTCGACCAATTGTTCCTCCCTGTCGATCAGAGAGGCTTGGAAGGGAATGCGGGACTTTTCCTCGACCCGCAGCATGATGTCCTTGAAGGTCAGGCCGGCATAGCTCTCCGAAATCTCCTCAGCCGATATCTCGTATCCGGCCAAGGTCAAAAGCTCGGCGTCGACGCGGGCGGCGATGATCTCGGAATCGACGAGCACGCCGTCGCAATCGAAGATGACAAGGTCTGGCTGGGGCATGGTGATCCGGACAATGGGAGGGCGAAGTGGCCTCGGAAGGCTCAGGCGGCGCGGCATACACCAACAGGGCCGCCTTCGCAAATTCGCCACACCAGTCCCTTGCCTTCACGGAATATTTACGCTGATCGGTAACCATAACCAGGAGTAAACAGTAACGCGTGCCTTGGGTGTCAGAATGTCTGCCGTGCGTCTTCTCGACGAGCTTTCCCACGCTCCCCAGCAATCCGAATGGCTGGACACGATCCTCAAGGGCGACTGCGTCGCCGCGCTAGACCGGCTGCCCGAAAAATCGATCGACGTCATCTTCGCCGATCCGCCCTACAATCTGCAGCTCGACGGCGACCTGCACCGCCCTGATCAGTCGAAGGTCGACGCCGTTGACGACGATTGGGACCAGTTCGAGAGTTTCGAGGCCTATGATGCTTTCACGCGTGCCTGGCTGCTGGCGGCGCGCCGGGTGCTGAAGCCCAACGGCACCATCTGGGTCATCGGCTCCTATCACAACATCTTCCGTGTCGGCGCCAAGATGCAGGATCTCGGCTTCTGGATCCTAAACGACGTCGTCTGGCGCAAGACCAACCCAATGCCGAATTTCCGCGGCCGCCGCTTCCAGAACGCGCATGAGACGATGATCTGGGCCACGCGCGACCAGAAGGGCAAGGGTTACACCTTCAACTACGAAGCCATGAAGGCGTCCAACGACGATATCCAGATGCGCTCCGACTGGCTGTTTCCGATCTGCACCGGCGGCGAGCGGCTGAAGAACGACAATGGCGACAAGCTGCACCCGACGCAGAAGCCGGAAGCGCTGCTTGCCCGCATCATGATGGCCTCGACCAAACCGGGCGACATCGTGCTCGATCCGTTCTTCGGCTCCGGCACCACCGGCGCGGTGGCCA